>NZ_JBITGJ010000001.1:395893-512728 GCF_044456925.1 Streptomyces sp. NPDC050743 | reverse complement strand
CGCCCGGTTACATTCCGAACCCGGAAGCTAAGCCTCACAGCGCCGATGGTACTGCAGGGGGGACCCTGTGGGAGAGTAGGACGCCGCCGAACAATCTTTGGAAGGACCCCTGGTCACCAGCGTTCAGCTGGGACCAGGGGTCCTTTCGTTTTTACAATGCTTGCGGTACCTAAGACAGGAGTCACCATGTCCACCAACTCTCCCGACGAGCGACCGGAGCGCGACCAGCGGCGACGGGACAGTGGTGACCGTGGTGAACGCGGCGGCTACCGGGGCGACCGTGGCGGCTTCCGTCGCGACGACCGTGGTGGGGACCGCCCGTCCTACCGCCGCGACGACGACCGTGGTGGGGACCGCCCGTCCTACCGTCGCGACGACGACCGTGGCGGCTACGGCCGGCGCGATGACCACCGTGGTGACCGTGGCGGCTTCCGCCGCGACGACAGGCGTGACGACCGCCGTGACGACAGGCGTGACGACCGCCGTGACGACCGTCGGGATGACCGCCGTGACGACCGGGGTGAGCGCGGCGGGTTCCGCGGCCGGGACGACCGCGGTGGTTATGGCCGTCGGGACGACCGTCGTGAGGGTGACCGGGGTCCGCGTCCGGCGTACCAGCGGGACGACCGGGACCGTGGGCCGCGTCGGGACGACCGCCGTGACGACCGTGGCGGCTTCCGGCGCGACGACCGTGGCGGGGACCGCCCGTCCTACCGCCGCGACGACGACCGTGGCGGCTACGGCCGGCGTGACGACCACCGTGGTGACCGTGGCGGCTTCCGCCGCGACGACAGGCGTGACGACCGCCGTGACGACCGTCGGGATGACCGCCGTGACGACCGGGGTGAGCGCGGCGGGTTCCGCGGCCGGGACGACCGCGGTGGTTATGGCCGTCGGGACGACCGTCGTGAGGGTGACCGGGGTCCGCGTCCGGCGTACCAGCGGGACGACCGGGACCGTGGGCCGCGTCGGGACGACCGCCGTGACGACCGTGGCGGTTTCCGTCGCGACGACCGTGGCGGGGACCGCCCGTCCTACCGGCGCGACGACGACCGCGGCGGCTACGGCCGTCGCGACGACAGCCGCGGCGGTGGCTACGGCGACCGGCGTGACGACCGCCGTGAGGACCGCGGTGGCTTCCGTCGGGACGACCGCCGTGACGACCGGGGTGAGCGCGGCGGGTTCCGCGGCCGGGACGACCGCGGTGGCCGTGGGCCCCGCCGGGACGACCGTGGTGGGCGGCCCGGTGGCTTCCGGGGACGTGACGACCGGCGTGACGACCGCCGGGGCGGTGGCCGCTTCCGCGACGAGCGCGACCGCGACCGGGACCGCGAGCCGATCAAGCGGCTGCCGATCCCGGAGGACGTCACCGGTGACGAGATCGACAAGGACGTCCGGCAGGAGCTCCAGAGCCTGCCCAAGACGCTCGCGGACGATGTCGCCAAGAACCTGGTGATGGTCGCCCGGCTCATCGACGAGGACCCCGAGGGCGCCTACGCCTACTCGAAGGTGGCCCTGCGTCTGGCGTCCCGCGTGGCCGCCGTACGCGAGGCCGCCGGGTTCGCGGCGTACGCCAACCAGAAGTACGGCGAGGCCCTCGCCGAGTTCCGGGCCGCGCGGCGGATGACCGGCAGCGTGGACCTGTGGCCGGTGATGGCCGACTGCGAGCGCGGGCTCGGGCGGCCGGAGAAGGCGCTGGACATGGCCGGTGCCCCGGAGGTGCACAAGCTGGACAAGGCCGGTCAGGTCGAGATGCGGCTCGTCGCTGCCGGTGCCCGGCGGGACATGGACCAGCTGGACGCGGCCATCGTGACCCTGCAAAGTCCCGAGCTCGCCTCCAACTCGGTCCAGCCGTGGACCGCGCGGCTGCGGTACGCCTACGCCGACGCCCTGCTGGCCGTCGGCCGGGAGGGCGAGGCGCGGGAGTGGTTCGCGAAGGCCGTGGAGGCCGACCGGGACGGCAGCACGGACGCCTCCGATCGGCTCGCCGAGCTGGACGGCGTGGAGTTCGTCGACGCCCTGGACGAGAGCGAGGGCGAGCCCGAGCAGCCGTCGCAGGAGGACGGCGACGAGGACTGACGGCAGTCACTGAAAGGGGGCAGGTTCCCGGTGAACCTGCCCCCTTTCGCGTTCCCGGTACTCAGATCTCCAGCGCCCGCAGCACCAGCCCCGACGCCGGCTTCGGGCCGAACGACGTCGACTTGCGGGGCATCGTGACGCCCTGTCGGGCCAGGTCGCGCACGACCTCCTCGCGGACCGGGTGCATCAGGACGGCCGTACCGCCGTCGCGTTCCGCCTTGGCGACGGTCGCGGCCGTGTCGTGGATGTACGCGATATGGGCCGGGGAGTCCTCGGGGATGTGCCAGACATGGTCGAGCAGCGTGGCGTGCAGGACCGTGGCGTCCAGGGAGCGCCAGGCCGCCGGGTGGTCGGCCGGGATCGTCCGGGCCAGCAGGTCGGGGTCCGGGTGGTCGAGCAGGTGGAAGGCGCCGTCGCCGGCCAGCAGGAAGGCGTTGCCCGCGCAGGACGCGTCCGCCAGCGTCTCCAGCGCCTGGGCGAGCGGTGTGTCGAGGCGCCGTACCCGGAACAAGCCCTCCACGGCCGCGAGTGCGTCGGCGACCGGAAGACCGTGCAGCAGGCGGTGGATGGCGCGGACCCGCAGCGGGTAGCGGGCGGTGTCGACGAGCAGGACCAGGCCGTGGTCCCAGGGGCTGGGGGAGGGGTGCTCGGCGCGCAGCCGCAGATAGGTGGCCCAGCGGTGGTGGCCGTCGGCGATCAGGGCCTGCTGGTGGCCCAGGTCGGACTGGATGCGGGCCAGGTCGGCGGGGTCGGTGACGGACCAGAGGCGGTGGCGGAAGCCGTCCTCGGTGGTCGTGGCGAGCAGCGGGGGCTTCTCCGCGGTGCGCTCGACGACCTCGGCCGCGGTGCCGTCGCCGCGGTAGGTCAGCAGCAGCGGCTCCAGGTTCGCGCGCGTGGCCCGCATCAGGGCCGCGCGGTCGGCGACCACGGGCGGCATGACGTCCTCGTGCGGCAGCACCACGCCCTCGGCCGGCTCCGAGACCCGCAGCGCGCCGATGACACCGCGCTGGAGCATGCCGCTCTCGTCCTGCTGCTCGTAGACGTACAGGCCGGGCTCGGGGTCCGCGATGAGGATGCCCTCGTCCAGCCAGCGGCGCAGGGTGTCGGCCGCCTGCTCGGTGCGGGCGCTCGGGGTGCCGGCCTGGGGCAGGATCAGTCGGACGATGTTGTACGGGTCGGCGGACTGGAGGTGGTGCACCCCGTCGGGCCGTACGACGACGTCGTATGGCGGGGAGGTGACGGAGGCGAGGCTGCCGACCCGGTCGGGGTCGTAGCGAAGGCCGCGGAACGGGGTGAGTTCCAGGCCCCGGCGCGCCGTTGCTTCCGAGTGACCTGCAGTGTTCATCCCGGCATCGTACGTGTGTCAGTGGGGTGCGGGATGATCGGGGGAAAGACGGTCGAACGAGGAGCGATGTGGAATGAGCCAGGCGGTCAGGACGAGGCCCGAGGGCAGTGGGCAGCCCCTGAGCGAGGCGTACGACACGGCGCTGCTCGATCTGGACGGGGTGGTGTACGCGGGCGGGAGCGCGATCCGGCACGCGGTCGACTCGCTGGCGGTGGCGCGTTCCGGCGGGATGCATCTGGCGTACGTCACCAACAACGCGCTGCGGACCCCGGACACCGTGGCCGGGCATCTGACGGAGCTGGGCATACCGACGGGCGCCGATGACGTCATCACCTCGGCGCAGGCGGTCGCGCGGCTGATCAGCGAGCAGGTGCCGGCCGGGGCTCGGGTGCTGGTGATCGGCGGCGAGGGGCTGCGGGTGGCGCTGCGCGAGCGGGGCCTGGTGCCCGTGGATTCGGCGGACGACGAACCGGCGGCGGTCGTGCAGGGGTACGGCGGGCCGGACCTCACCTGGGGCCGGTTCGCCGAGGCGTCGTACGCGGTGGCGCGCGGGGTGCCGTGGTTCGCGTCCAACACCGACCTGACGATTCCCAGCGGGCGGGGCATCGCGCCGGGCAACGGTGCGGCCGTGGAGGTCGTACGGATCGCGACGGGCAAGGAGCCGCAGGTGGCGGGCAAGCCGCTGCCGCCGATGCACCGCGAGACGATCATCCGGACCGGCGCGAAGCGGCCGCTGGTGGTCGGGGACCGGCTGGACACGGACATCGAGGGCGCGTTCAACGGCGGGGTGGACTCGCTGCTGGTGCTGACCGGTGTCACCGACGGCGTCCGGCTGCTCGCGGCGCCGCCGCACCACCGGCCCACGTATGTGGACGCCGATCTGCGCGGACTGCTCACCGGGCAGCCGGACGTCAGCCCGCTCACGGAGGGCTTCCGGTGCGGTGGCTGGACGGCCACGGCCGGGGCGGACCGGCTGGAGCTGGAGGGCGACGGGGAGCCGCTGGACGGGCTGCGGGCGCTGTGCGCGGCGGCCTGGACGGCGGCCGGCGACGGCTGCTGCGAGCTGGACGGGGCGAAGGCGCTGGCGCGGCTCGGACTGTGAGGCGTCCGCACCCGGGATCGAGATCGGTGGCGAGGGTAGGCTAACCTAACCTCGTGTTGGTCGACAGTCCTCCGGAACAGCGCGCGGAGACCGCCCCCGCGTCCCCAACCCGCCGGGCGGCAAGGTCCCTTGGGCTCCTGCTCTCCGCCGCGATCCTGGTGCTCGTCGCCCTGGCGAGCATCGCGATCGGGGCGAAAGCCCTGTCGCCGGACCAGGTCTGGCACGGCCTGTTCCACGACACGGGGACCTACGGCGACGTCGTCGTGGACGAGCGGATCGCGCGCACGGTCCTCGGCCTGCTCGCCGGTGCCGCGCTCGGCCTCGCGGGCGCGGTGCTGCAGGCGCTCACCCGCAATCCGCTGGCCGACCCCGGGCTGCTCGGGATCAACGCCGGTGCCTCGGCCGCCGTCGTCACGGCCATCACCTGGTTCGGCGTCACCAGTGTCACCGGCTATGTGTGGTTCGCCTTCCTCGGGGCGGCGGCGGTCGGCGCGCTGGTGTGGTTCCTCGGCGGCAGCCGGGGCGCCACTCCGGTGCGGCTCGCGCTCGCCGGCACGGCGATCAGCGCCGCCCTGTACGGCTATCTGCAGGCCGCGATGATCCTGGACGACGCGGCGCTCGGCAGGATGCGCTTCTGGACGGTGGGTTCGCTGGCCTCGGCCACGAACTCGACCATCCTGCAGGTGCTGCCGTTCCTCGCGGCCGGCATGGTCCTGGCGCTCGCCCTGGCCCGGCCGCTGAACGCCGTCGCGATGGGCGACGACACCGCCCGCGCCCTCGGCGCCAGCCTGGGTCGCACCCGCGCCCTCGCCATGCTCGCCGCCACCGTCCTGTGCGGCGCCGCCACCGCCGCCTGCGGCCCGATCGTGTTCGTCGGCCTGATGGTGCCGCACGTGGTGCGCTCCTTCACCGGCCCGGACCTGCGCTGGATCCTGCCGTACGCCACCGTCCTGTCGCCCGTGCTGCTGCTCGGCGCGGACGTCGTCGGCCGGGTCGTGGCCCGCCCCTCGGAACTCCAGGTCGGCATCGTCACCGCGATCATCGGCGGCCCGGTCTTCATCTTTCTCGTACGACGACGCAGGACGGCCCAGCTGTGAAGACCCGATCCGTGAACCGGGCCGTCCGCACTCCCGGCGGGCTCTCCCTGCGCCTGGACCTGCGGGCCCTGCTCGTCGTCGTCCTGCTGCTGGCCGCCGCCTGCGCGGCGGGTGTCGCGCTGATCGGCACCGGCGACGCGAAGATCCCGGCGTCCGACGTGCTGCGGACCCTCGCCGGGAACGGCAACGCCTACCAGGACTTCATCGTGAACGAGCTGCGCCTGCCGCGCGTCCTGGTCGGCCTGCTGGTCGGCGCCGCGCTGGGCCTGGGCGGCGCGCTGTTCCAGTCCGTCTCGCGCAACCCGCTCGGCAGCCCGGACGTGCTGGGCCTCTCCCAGGGCTCGACGGCGGGCGCGCTGGTCGTCATCGTGCTGCTGTCCGGCAGCACCACGCAGGTCACCGTCGGCGCCCTGACCGGCGGCCTGGTGACCGGACTCGCCATCTATCTGCTCGCCTGGAAGCAGGGCGTGCACGGATATCGGCTCGTCCTGGTCGGCATCGGCGTCTCCGCGATCGCCACCGCGGTCAACGGCTATCTGCTCACCAAGGCCGACCTGGTCGACGCGGCCCGTGCGGTGGTGTGGATGACCGGTTCCCTGGGCGGCCGGGACTGGGACCAGGTCTGGCCGCTGCTCGCCCTGTGCGCCGTCCTCGTCCCGCTGGTCCTGCTCAACGCGCGCGGCCTCAGGATGCTGGAGATGGGCGACGACGTCGCGAACGCCCTCGGCGTGCGCGTGCAGCGGGTCCGGCTGGTGCTGATGGTCTGCGCCGTGCTGCTCACCGCCGCGGCCACCGCCGCCGCCGGACCCGTCAGCTTCGTCGCGCTCACCGCGCCCCAGCTGGCCCGGCGCCTGACCCGCTCACCGGGCCCGAACCTGGTGCCCTCCCTCTGCATGGGCGCCGCCCTGCTGGTCGCCGCCGACTGGGCCTCGCAGCGCGCCTTCGGCGCCGACCAGCTGCCCGTCGGCGTGGTCACCGGCGTCCTCGGCGGCGGCTATCTGCTGTGGCTGCTGGTCGCCGAGCGCAGGGCGGGCCGGATATGAGCGCCGCCGACACGAACACGACTGGGAGCACTGTGAACCGCCTGTCCGCGCAGAACGTCACCCTCGCCTACGACCAGCGCGTCATCGCCGAACAGATGTCCGTGGAGATCCCGGACAACTCCTTCACGGTGATCGTCGGCCCGAACGCGTGCGGCAAGTCGACGCTGCTGCGGGCGCTGTCGCGGATGCTCAGGCCGAGCGAGGGCCGGGTGCTGCTCGACGGGCAGGTCATCCAGTCGATGCCCGCCAAGAAGGTGGCCCGGACCCTCGGCCTGCTGCCGCAGACGTCCATCGCGCCCGACGGCATCACCGTCGCCGACCTCGTCGGCCGGGGCCGCTACCCGCACCAGGGCCTGCTGCGCCAGTGGTCGGCGGAGGACGAGCGGGTCGTGAGCGAGTCGATGCTCCGGACGGGGGTCGCCGAGCTGGCCGACCGGTACGTCGACGAGCTGTCCGGCGGGCAGCGGCAGCGGGTGTGGATCGCCATGGCGCTCGCCCAGCAGACCCCGCTGCTGCTCCTGGACGAACCGACCACCTACCTCGACATCCAGCACCAGATCGACGTCCTCGACCTGTGCGCCGAGCTGCACGAGACCCAGGGCCGCACCCTGGTCGCCGTCCTGCACGACCTCAACCACGCGGCCCGCTACGCCACCCACCTCATCGCCCTGCGCGGCGGCGAGGTGATCGCCGAGGGCGCCCCGAACGACGTCGTCACCGCCGAGCTGGTGGAGCGGGTGTTCGGGCTGCGCTGTCAGGTCATCGACGACCCGGAGACCGGGACGCCCCTGGTGGTACCGGCAGCCCGGAAGGCACGGAGCGCAGCGGCTTCCTGAGCCGGAGGTCTACAGCAGCTTCCTGAGCCGGAACAGATCCAGCAGGCTCGCCTCCAGCCGCACCCGGCCCTTGCCCCACGCGGTCGCGAAGTTCAGCTCGCCGCCCACCAGGGACACCAGGTCGTCCCCGGCCATGGCGAGCCTTATCTGCGCCCTCTCACGCGGCGGCCCGAGATGGGTCTCGTCCACCTCGATCCGCCCGCCCGTCATCCGGCCGGTGAAGGTGACGTCCAGGTCGGTGATGTGACAGCTCACCGAGCGGTCCAGGGCGGCGGCCGCCCGAACGTCGCCCTCGGCGCCCTGCATGTTGTCCGAAAGCTTTTCCAGTGCGGCGCGGCACTCCTCGATCGTGGCCATCGCCCACGACGGTACCGCAGCGGTTCGGGGTAGCGTCGGGGCATGAGCGACTCGGTTGCGGAGACGGAGATCCCGCAGGATTCGGCGCAGGAGGCGGTGGAGGCACCGGAGGCGTACGACCCCGCCGCGCCCGCCCCCCTGAACGTCCCGCGCACCCCCACCGGCAACGCCGAGGTCGACGCCCAGCTGGAGCGGCTGGCCGACGCCGACCACCTCGCCACCGACGGGCACGTCGAGGTGTACGAGGATGTACACCAGGGGCTGCGCGACGCGCTCACCGCGCTCGACGCCCGCCCGGGACTCCCGGGGCCCCCGCCTTCGCACCAACAGGCGCCCTCACCGGCGTACCGACACAGGAGCTGAACCGAACGTGGCAGGAGTCGCACGTCGCCGTCTGGACGCGGAGCTGGTCCGCCGGAAGCTCGCACGCTCGCGTGAGCACGCCAGCCAGCTGATCGCCGCCGGGCGGGTCACCGTCGGCAAGACCGTGGCGACCAAGCCGGCCACTCAGGTGGAGACGGCCGCCGCGATCGTGGTCCAGTCCGACGACAGCGACCCCGACTACGTCTCCCGGGGCGGCCACAAGCTCGCCGGCGCGCTGGAGGCCTTCGTCCCGCGGGGGCTCGTGGTCGAGGGCCGGCGCGCGCTGGACGCCGGCGCGTCCACCGGCGGCTTCACCGACGTCCTGCTGCGCGCGGGCGCCGCGCACGTCGTCGCGGTGGACGTCGGATACGGCCAGCTCGCCTGGTCTCTCCAGAACGATGAACGCGTCACCGTCAAGGACCGTACGAACGTGCGCGAGTTGACGCTCGAGGCGATCGATGGAGAACCTGTGGATCTTGTCGTGGGCGATCTGTCCTTCATCCCGCTCGGACTGGTGCTGCCGGCCCTGAAGCGGTGCGTGAAGCCGGACGCCGACCTGGTGATGATGGTCAAGCCGCAGTTCGAGGTTGGCAAGGAGCGGCTGGGCAGCGGGGGTGTCGTACGGAGTCCGCTCCTGCGGGCGGAGGCCGTGCGGGGAGTGGCCGAGAAGGCCTGGGAGCTGGGGCTCGGGGTGCAGGGTGTCACCGCCAGTCCGCTGCCCGGCCCCTCGGGGAACGTCGAGTACTTTCTCTGGCTGCGGGCGGGGGCACCCCAGGTGGACCCGGCCGACGTCGACCGTGCAGTGGCGGAGGGGCCGCGTTGACACAGAACCTGGCGCGTACTGTTTTCCTGCTCGCCCACACCGGGCGGCCCGCGGCGATCCGCAGTGCGGAACTCGTCGTCAAGGGCCTGCTGCGGCATGGCATCGGGGTGCGGGTGCTGGAGGAGGAGGCGCTCGACCTGCCGCTGCCGGACGAGGTGCGGCTGGTCAAGGAGGCCACTCCGCAGTGCCTCGACGGGTGCGAGCTGCTGATCGTGCTCGGCGGAGACGGCACGCTGCTGCGGGGTGCCGAGTTCGCCCGGGCGTCCGGGGTGCCGATGCTCGGCGTCAACCTGGGGCGCGTCGGCTTCCTCGCGGAGGCCGAACGCGACGACCTCGACCGGGTGGTCGATCGGGTGGTGGCGCGGTCGTACGAGGTCGAGGAGCGGATGACCGTCGACGTCGTCGTGCACCGCAACGGGGACATCGTGCACACCGACTGGGCGCTGAACGAGGCGGCCGTGCAGAAGGCCGGCGCCGAGAAGCTGCTGGAAGTCGTGCTGGAGATCGACGGGCGCCCGGTGACGGGGTTCGGGTGTGACGGGGTGGTCCTGTCGACGCCCACCGGATCCACCGCGTACGCGTTCTCCGCGGGCGGTCCGGTGGTGTGGCCCGAGGTCGAGGCGCTGCTGATGGTGCCGATCAGCGCGCACGCCCTGTTCGCGAAGCCGTTGGTCACGTCGCCGGACTCGGTGCTCGCGGTGGAGGTCCTGCCGCACATTCCGCCGGGCGTGCTGTGGTGTGACGGGCGACGGACGGTCGAGCTGCCGCCGGGGGCGCGGGTGGAGGTACGGCGGGGGGCCGTGCCGGTGCGGCTGGCTCGGCTGCACCACTCGTCGTTCACCGACCGGCTGGTGGCGAAGTTCGCGCTGCCGACCACGGGGTGGCGCGGGGCGCCGCACTAGCGTCCCGCTCGCGCGTGCTCCATGCCGGGCAGGTGGTGACCTGTCCGGGTGGCCCGAGGTGCATCTGGCATATGTGTCCGGCATCCCTGGATATGTCTGCCTAGGCAGTGCATTTCGGTGCGAGTCGGCAGGCTTCGGGCAAGAGGCCGGCCGGCAGCGAGGAGACGAGGATGAACGAACAGCACGTCGCACTGGCCGGGAGCACCCGACCGGCCATGGCCGGCGCGACCCGGCTGAGGGACGCCCACCCCGAGGACCCGGTGAAGGTGACCGTCACCCTGCGCGGGCAGGTGGCCCCGGCCGACCAGATCCCGGACGAGCGACGCCAGGACGCCGAGGAGACGAAGGCCGTACTGGAACGGTACGGCCTCACGGTCGACGAGGTCCGGCTGGAACCGGGCAGCATCGTGGCGTCCGGTCCCGTGGCCGCGATGAACGCCGCCTTCAAGACGAACCTCGGCATCTACCACAGCCCCCAGCACGGCGAGTTCCGCGGCCGTGAGGGCGAGCTGCACATCCCGGCGGGCCTCGAGGGGAAGGTGACCGGCGTCTTCGGACTTGACCAGCGGCAGGTGGCCCGGCGCCGGGAGGCCGGCGGCTCGGGCTTCCGGGGGGCGCTCACGCCGGACGACCTCGAGCGGCAGTACAACTTCCCGGCCGGCGACGGAGCGGGGCAGAAGATCGCGATCGCCGAGTTCGGCGGTGGCCTCTTCGACGACGACCTGCGGGCCTTCTGCGCGGCGCACAACCTTCCGGCGCCGCAGGTCCGGATCGTGCCGCTGGACTTCGATCCGCCGCGGTCGATGCAGGACGTCAAGCAGTTGCCGCCTGCGGAGCAGAAGTTCGCGGTCGAGGCGACAGGCGAAGTGATGATGGACGTGGAGATCGTCGCCGGTCTCTGTCCGGCGGCCGAGATCCCGGTCTACTTCGCCGTGTTCGACCAGCGGGGCTGGATCGAGGTCCTCGACCAGGCCATCGCGGACAAGCCGGTGACCCTGTCGGTCAGCTGGGGCCTCTCCGAGGACGACCCCAACTGGTCGCAGACCGCGCTCAACCAGATCAACAAGCGCCTTCAGGGCGCGGCGGACCTGGGCATCACCGTCTGTGTCGCCTCGGGCGACGACGGCTCGGGAGACCAGATCCCGGACGGCCGGGCCCATGTCGACTTCCCGAGCAGCAGTCCCTTCGTGCTGAGCGTCGGCGGGACGATGATCGACCCCTCCGACCGGGAAGTGTCCTGGTGGGAGGCGCCCGGTCACCGGACCCGGACCGGCGGCGGCGCGAGCGGAGGAGGCGTGTCCACCAAGTTCGACCGCCCGGACTACCAGAAGCACATCAACGTGGACTCCCTGAACCCGGGCAGCATCCGGGGCAGGGTCGTGCCGGACATCGCGGCGCTGGCCGGCAGCCCGGGATACGACCTGATCTTCCAGGGCGCTCCGTTCCCCGCCGGAGGCACCAGTGCCTCCGCCCCGCTGTGGGCCTCGCTGATCGCCCGCATCAACGCCCTGCTGCCGGCGGAGAGGCAGCAGCGCTTCTTCACGCCGTTCCTCTACGACACCGGCACCAACGGCCGGCCGCTCGGCGAGGTCGCCTGCCGCGACATCGCCGCCGCCCACGACAACGCCTCGCACCCGCCCGCGGTGGGCTACCCGGTGAAGCCCGGGTACGACGCCGTCACCGGCTGGGGCGTGCCCGACGGCGTCGCCCTGCTCAAGGGACTGCACTGAGGACGCGGCGCTCGGGGCGCCGCGCCGCGGACGCGGCACTCGCCCGGGTGACAATGCGAAACCGATCCGCATCCGTCACCTGCACCTTCACACAACCGGACCGGGGCCCGTCGCACTGAGGCCCTGCGACCTCGTAAGGTCTTCTTCGTGTTGGAGGAGATGCGGATACGGTCGCTCGGGGTCATCGACGATGCCGTCGTCGAGCTGTCGCCCGGGTTCACCGCCGTCACCGGTGAGACGGGTGCGGGCAAGACCATGGTGGTCACCAGCCTGGGGCTGCTGCTCGGTGGGCGGGCGGACCCGGCGCTCGTGCGGATCGGGGCCGAGAAGGCGGTCGTGGAGGGGCGGGTCACCGTGCCCGCGGGTGCCGCCGCCGTCGTACGTGCCGAGGAGGCCGGGGCCGAGCTGGACGACGGTGCCCTGCTGATCAGCCGTACCGTTTCCGCCGAGGGGCGCTCGCGGGCGCACCTCGGCGGGCGCAGCGTGCCCGTGGGGCTGCTCGCCGAGCTGGCCGACGACCTGGTGGCCGTGCACGGGCAGACCGACCAGCAGGGGCTGCTGAAGCTGTCCCGGCAGCGGCAGGCGCTGGACCGGTACGCGGGGGACGCCGTCACCGTACCCCTCGCCAAGTACACCGAGGCCTACCGGCGGCTGCGGGCCGTCGCCGCCGAACTGGAGGAGATCACCACACGCGCGCGTGAGCGGGCGCAGGAAGCCGACATGCTGCGGTACGGCCTGGAGGAGATCGCCGCCGTCGAGCCGCGCGCCGGAGAGGACGTCGAGCTGGCCGAGGAGGCCGAGCGGCTGGGGCACGCCGAGGCGCTGTCGTCCTCCGCGACGGCCGCGCACGCCGCTCTCGCGGGCAATCCCGAGGACCCCGAGGGCATCGACGCCTCGACCCTCGTCGCGGGCGCCCACCGCGCGCTGGAGGCCGTGCGCTCGCACGACCCGGCGCTGGCCTCCCTCGCCGACCGGATCGGGGAGATCGGGATCCTGCTCGGCGATGTCGCCGGCGAGCTGGCGGGATACGCCGACGACCTGGACGCCGATCCGCTGCGGCTGGCGGCGGTCGAGGAGCGGCGGGCCGCCCTCAACGCGCTGACCCGCAAGTACGGCGACGACGTGAACGCCGTCCTCGCCTGGGCCGAGCAGAGCGCCGCCCGGCTGACCGAGCTGGAGGGCGACGACGAGCGGATCGAGGAGCTGGCCGCCGAGCGGGACGCGCTCCGTGTCGAACTGGGCGGTCTGGCACAGGCGTTGACGGACGCGCGGACGGAGGCCGCCGAGCGGTTCGCCGCCGCCGTGACGGCCGAGCTGGCCTCGCTGGCGATGCCTCACGCGCGCGTGTCCTTCGCCATCCGGCAGACCGAGGACCCGGAGGGCGTCGAGGTCGGCGGGCGTCCGGTCGTCTACGGGCCGTCGGGCGTGGACGAGGTCGAGCTGCTGCTCGCCCCGCACCCGGGCGCCCCGCCGCGGCCCATCGCCAAGGGCGCGTCCGGCGGTGAGCTGTCCCGCGTCATGCTCGCCGTGGAGGTGGTCTTCGCGGGCACCGACCCCGTGCCGACCTACCTCTTCGACGAGGTCGACGCCGGTGTCGGCGGCAAGGCCGCGGTGGAGATCGGGCGCCGGCTGGCCAAGCTCGCCAAGACCGCGCAGGTCGTGGTCGTCACCCACCTGCCCCAGGTCGCCGCCTTCGCCGACCGGCAGCTGCTGGTCGAGAAGACCAACGACGGCTCGGTCACCCGCTCCGGCGTCAAGGTCCTGGAGGGCGAGGAACGCATCCGCGAACTCTCCCGCATGCTGGCCGGCCAGGAGGACTCCGAGACGGCCCGCGCCCACGCGGAGGAACTCCTGGCGACGGCCAGGGCGGACCTGTAGCCGGTTCGGGTTCTAGGGTGGCGGGATGATCGCCCACGTCAAGTCCCGCTCCTTCCTGCTGTCCGCCGCGCTCACCCGGGCCGGCCAGGCCGTGCTGCGCAAGGCGGCGCCCGGCACGCGGGAGTTGTGGGAGCGGAAGAACTACGCCGGGCGCACCGTCGGGCTGTACGCCGGGCCCGCCTCGGCGCTCGGCACGGCTGTCGCCGCCGCGCGGGTGCATCCGGGGGCCGGGCTCGCCGTGCTCGCCGCCGGGGTCTGCGGGGCGTACGACGACGTCGCGGGGGACCATCGGCGCGGGTTCCGGGCGCATCTCGGAGCGTTGCGGGACGGGGAGGTCACCAGCGGGGCCGTGAAGTTGTTCGGGATCTCGGCCGCCGGGCTGGTCGCGGGCGCGGTGATGAAGGAGCGGGTGCAGGACAAGGTGCTCGCCGGGGTTGTCATCGCCGGTGCCGCGCACCTCGTGAACCTCCTCGACGTACGGCCCGGGCGGGCCGCCGGCGCCGTGCTCGCGCTCGGCGCGCCGGGGCTGTCGCGGAAGGGACCCGCGGCCGAGCTGTCGGCCGTCGCGATGGGCGGCGCCGCGGCCGTCCTGCCCGACGACCTCGGGGAGCGCGTGATGATCGGGGACACCGGGGCGCACGCGCTCGGCGCCGCGCTGGGGGCGGCCGTTGTGGCGGGCAACCGGCGCGCGGGACTGCTCGTGCACGCCGCCGCGGTCGTGGCCGCCGCCGTGTACGGGGACCGGGTGAGCGCGTGGGCGCGGGCGCTGTGAGCGTCTGACCTCGCCGGACGCGGTCGCACGGCGTTCGGCCGTGCCGCCGTTTCCCTCACTCGTGTGGGTGACGTGCTCCGGCGCATTGCCGCGGCCCGCCGCACAGTGCGCCCTCCGGATTTCCCGTAACGGCCGTTCACCCTGGCATGCTTGAGGGCACACCGGTCCGCGCGGGAGGCGCGCGGGGTATGTCCTTCCGCCCCCCTGAGCCCGCTACCTTCTGTACGTTTCCTCGTGACCGCCCACGCCGAACCAGGAGCCCCGGCCCCGTGAGCCCCCTGAGCAGCAACGCACCGCACGGCCAGTCGCCGCTGCGCACCGTGCAGGTGCTGGGCGGGGGCAACGCCGGCAGCAGCGCGCACGTGCGCTCGCTGGCCGAGGGGCTCGTGGCGAGGGGCGTACGGGTCACGGTGTGCGCCCCCGTCGAGGCCGACCGCGCCTACGACTTCACCGGCGCCGGAGCCGATCACGTGCACGTGCCGCGCAGCAGCGACCCCGTCTCCGTGGCCGCGCTGCGGACCGCCTGCGCCAACGCCGACCTGGTGCACGCGCACGGGCTGCACGCCTCCTTCCGGGCCGTCCTCGCGCTCAGCGGCCGGTCCACCCCGCTGGTGGTCACCTGGCACAACCGGGCCCGGGCGGAGGGTCCGCGGGCGCATCTGCTGCGGCTGCTGGAGCGGCGGGTGGTGCGGACGGCGGCCGTGGTCCTCGGCACCAGCTCCGACCTCGTGGACCGGGCCCGGAACACGGGGGCGCGGGACGCCCGGCTGGCCGCCGTCGGCCTGCCGGGCCAGCGGCGGCCGGTCGTCCCCGACGACCCCGACCGGCTGCGCCCCAAGGTACAGGCCGAACTCGGCGCCCTCGGCCGCCCGTTGCTCATCGCGGTCGGCTCCCTCGACCGGCACCGCGGCTACGACCTCCTGCTCGACGCGGCCCGCGCCTGGCGGGACCTGGACCCCGTGCCCCTGGTCGTCATCGCCGGGGAGGGGCCGCTGCGGGCGGCGCTGCAGCGGCGGATCGAGGACGAGGAGCTGCCGGTACGGCTCATCGGCACCCGTGAGGACGTGCCCGAGCTGCTCGCCGCCGCCGATCTGGCGCTGCTGACGAGCAGTTGGGAGTCACGGTCCGTGCTCGCCCAGGAGGCCCTGCACGCGCGCGTGCCGCTCGTCGCGACCCGGGTCGGCGGCATCCCCGACCTCGTCGGCGACGCGGCCGAACTCGTCCCGTACGGCGACCCGGAGGCGCTCGCGTCCACTGTCGTCCGGCTGCTCGCGGACCCCGGGCGCCGGGAGGAGCTGCGCGAGCGCGGGGTGCGGCAGGCCGCGAGCTGGCCGACCGAGGACGAGACAGTCGCCCAAGTGCTCAGTGTCTACGACGAGTTGACCCAGCCCCGGCCGCTGGCCTAGGGCACGTGTCTGCGGGCCCGCAGGGCCAGGCTCAACGCCAGGACCGTCTGCGGGTCGTCGAGGTCGGTGCCCAGCAACTCCCCGATGCGGGCGAGCCGGTTGTACAGCGTCTGCCGGTTCAGGTGCAGTTCGCGGGCCGTCTCCGCCTTGCGGCCCGCGTGCGCCAGATAGGTCTGCAGGGTCGGCAGCAGCGGCGGCTTGGACCGGTTGTCGTGGTCGCGCAGCGGGCCGATCGCCCGGTCCACGAACGCGGCGAGGTCCGGGTGGTCGCGCAGCCGCCACAGCAGCAGGTCGATGTCGAGGCGGCGGGCGTCGTACCAGGGCCGGTCGGTCAGGCCCTGCGCGGCCGTCGCCGTCTCCGCCGCGTGCCGCAGTCCCGCGGAGGCGGCCGCCCAGCCGCCCGCCACGCCGACCACCACGACCGGCGGCGGCGAGCCCGGCCGGCGCATCCCGGCCCGCTCCACGCCCGCCCGCAGCGCGGCCGCCACGCGGTCCGCGACGGCCGAGCGCTCCGACTCCGAGCGCAAGCCCAGCAGCACCAGCACCCGGCCCTCCACCGGCCGTACACCCAGCAGCACCGGCACGCCCACCGCGGCCAGCTCCTCGGAGACCGCCCGCGCCAGCACCGCCCAGCCACCGCCGGGGGAGAGGCTGTCCCCGATCCGCATGACCACGGGCAGCAGGGGGCTGTCGCCGGGCTTGAAGCCGAGGACCCGGGCCTGCGTCGGGGCGTCCTCCGCGGTGATCCGGCCCTCGGCGAGATCGGTGAGGAAGTCACCGCGCCCGCGCGCCGCCAGCTCCTCCTCCTGCCGGGCCTGCATCAGCACCACCGCCAGGATGCCAGCGGCCCGCTCGGCGGCGATCCGGTGCACGGGGGCCAGCGGTGCGCGGACCGGCAGCAGGACCAGGCGGGCGCGCACCGAGCCCGCCGTACCGGGGCCGCCGCCGGGCACGTCCACCAGCACCGAACCGGCGGGCGGCGGCACGTCCTTGTGCGGGCCGCGCAGCCCCTCCCACACCTGGAGCGGGTCCGCGCCCTCGGGCCCCTCCCCGGCGGCGTACAGCAGCCGGCCGTCGGCCGTCTCCAGGAACACCGGGTTGCCGCTGAAGTCCGCCAGGATGCCCAGCACCTGCGGCACCCCGCCGCCGCCCAGCAGCGCCTCGGTGCAGCGCCGGTGCACCTCCTCGGCGCGCTGGAGCAGGGCGTAGTGGCCGTTGACGATCTCGGTGTGGATCTCCTCGGTCACCGTCACGAACGGCACCTCGCGGTGCAGCTGGACCAGCGGCAGCCCGGCGGCGCGGGCGGTGTCCACCAGGGCCGCGGGCAGCCGGCTGAAGCGCGGGCCCAGCTCCACCACCAGGGCGGCGATCCCGCGGTCGGCGAGGGTGCGCACGAACGCCCGCTGCTCGGCCGGACGCGTGCCGAGGCCGTAGCCGGTGGTGAGCAGCAGCTCGCCGCCCTTGAGCAGCGAGGCGATGTTGGGCACCTCGCCCGCGTGCACCCAGCGCACCGTGCGACCCAGCCGGTCGGCACCCGCCAGGATCTCCGGCAGCCCGCTGCGCAGTCCCGGCAGTTCCAGCGCCCGCCGAACGGTGATCCCGGCGCCCTGGGTGTCGAATCGGTTGTCCGTGCGGCTGTCCATGCAGCGGACGCTACCTGCGTGAACGCCCTCGGGACAGCTCCCGGTCAGACGGGCTCGATGTTGTGGTTGAAGCGGAAGACGTTGTCGGGGTCGTAGCGCCGCTTCACCTTCTCCAGCCGCAGCAGATTTCCGGCGCCCAGGCCCGCCCGGACGCGCTCGGGGCCCTCGTCGCCGACGAGGTCGAGGCAGACGGCACCGGTGCTCCAGGGCCGTACGTCGGCGCACGCGTCCCGCACCCAAGCCGTCGCCCGCCCGTCGTCGGCCGGGTCCGCCCAGGAGGCGCAGGGGTGCACCACCCAGGACGCGTCCCGGTACGGCACCGGGTACACACCGGGTCCGGCGGCGATCGCACCGCCCAGCGGGAAGATCACGTGCCGGCTGCCGTTCGCCACGGGCATGCCGTCCGCGCGGGCCCAGAAGAGGTCCACCAGCTCCTCGGGCAAGTCCGTCAGGCACTCGGCCGACCAGTGGTTGCGGAGGCCGGGCAAGGGCTCCAGCAGGCCCTGCCCATCCGCGTACGGCAGGGCGCCGACGGCCTGTGTCTCGTGCGGCAGCGCCAGCAGCGGCTCGGCGAGCTTGCGCAGCCCGGTCTCGCCGCCGACGTACGTCAGCAGCGCGCCGCACAGCACCGTGTCCAGGGCCAGATACATCACCGCGCCGCTCACCTCGTCGGGACCGGTACGGATGATCTCGCGGACGGTGCGGATCACGTCGGGGCCGAACTCCGGCAGGAACAGCAGCAGCGCGACCGAGAACTCCGGCAGCTCGTGCAGTTCCAGGGTGAGCGCGGTGGCGATGCCGAAGTTGCCGCCCCCGCCGTGCAGCGCCCAGAACAGCTCCGGGTTCTCGTCGGCGTTGGCGTGCACCCGCTCGGCGTCGGCGGTCACCAGCTCCACGCCGATGAGGTTGTCCACGGCGAGGCCGAAGGCTCGGTCCAGCCGGCCGGTGCCGCCGCCGAGGACGAATCCGCAGACCCCGGTGGCCGGGGTCCGGGCGCCGGGGGTCGCGAGGCCGTACGCCTGGGTGGCCCGGTCCAGGTGGCCCGTCGTGGCCCCGCCCTCGACCCGGACCGCCTCGGCCGCCGGGTCGACGGTCACCTCGCGCATCCGGCGCAGATCCACGACGAGCGCGCCGTCCACCCGGGCCCCCACCAGGCCGTGCCCGCCGCCGCGGACGGCGACGTGCAGGTCCAGGTCGCGCGCGAAGAGCACGGCTCGGACGACGTCGGCCGCGTTCGCGCACTGGGCGATCACGGCCGGGCGCCGGTCGGTCATCGCGTCGAAGACGGCCCGGGCCTCGTCGTAGCCCGGGTCCTCCGGCGCGAACACGTCGCCGGCCAGCTCCTCGCGGAGCGCGGCGAGGGCGGCGTGGGCCTTGGAACGGGTAGCCATGGCAGGCCCCTTTCCGGCAGGGTGCCGCCTTCCAGCCTAGGCGGGCCGCTCAGCCCCCGTACGCTCCCGAGGCCGTCAGCCGCAGGGCCGTATCGATCAGAGGCACATGGCTGAACGCCTGCGGGAAGTTGCCCACCTGCCGCTGCAGGCGCGGGTCCCACTCCTCGGCGAGCAGGCCGAGGTCGTTGCGCAGCGCGAGGAGCCTCTCGAACAGCTTGCGGGCCTCGTCGACGCGGCCGATCATCGCCAGGTCGTCCGCCATCCAGAACGAGCAGGCCAGGAAGGCGCCCTCGTCGCCCGGGAGGCCGTCGACGCCCGCGTGGGCGCCTTCCGTCGGATAGCGCAGGATGAACCCGTCCGGGGTGGACAGCTCGCGCTGGATCGCCTCGATCGTGCCGATCACCCGCTTGTCGTCCGGCGGCAGGAAGCCCATCTGCGGGATCAGCAGCAGCGAGGCGTCCAGCTCCTGGGAGCCGTAGGACTGGGTGAAGGTGTTGCGCTCCTTGTCGTAGCCCTTCTCGCAGACGTCCCGGTGGATGTCGTCGCGCAGTTCCTTCCAGCGCTCCAGCGGGCCGTCCGCGTCACCGGACTCGATCAGCTTGATGGTGCGGTCGACCGCGACCCAGGCCATCACCTTGGAGTGCACGAAGTGCCGACGCGGACCGCGCACCTCCCAGATGCCCTCGTCCGGCTCCTGCCAGTGGTCCTCCAGGTAGCGGATCAGCTTCAGCTGGAGCAGGGCCGCGTAGTCGTTGCGGGCCAGGCCCGTCATGTGCGCCAGGTGCAGGGCCTCGGTGACCTCGCCGTACACGTCCAGCTGGAGCTGGTGCGCGGCGCCGTTGCCCACCCGGACCGGGGCCGAGTGCTCGTAGCCCGGCAGCCAGTCCAGCTCGGCCTCGCCCAGCTCGCGCTCGCCGGCGATGCCGTACATGATCTGCAGGTTGTCCGGGTCGCCCGCGACCGCGCGCAGCAGCCACTCGCGCCAGGCGCGGGCCTCCTCGCGGTAGCCGGTGCGCAGGAGGGAGGACAGGGTGATCGCGGCGTCGCGCAGCCAGGTGTAGCGGTAGTCCCAGTTGCGGACCCCGCCGATGTCCTCGGGGAGCGAGGTCGTCGGGGCCGCGACGATGCCGCCCGTGGGGGCGTACGTCAGGGCCTTCAGGGTGATCAGGGAGCGGATCACCGCCTCCCGGTACGGCCCGTGGTACGTGCAGTGCTCGACCCACTCGCGCCAGAACTCCTCCGTCGCCTCCAGCGAGGCCTCGGGCTCCGGCAGCGGCGGCGGCTCCTTGTGCGAGGGCTGCCACGAGATGGTGAAGGCGATCCGGTCACCCGGGGCGACCGTGAAGTCCGCGTACGTCGTCAGCGACTTCCCGTAGGTCTCGGCCTCCGTGTCGAACCACACCGAGTCCGGTCCGGCGACCGCCACCGTACGGCCCTCGTGCTTGTGCACCCAGGGGATGACCCGGCCGTAGGAGAACCGCATCCGCAGCGCGGAGCGCATCGGCACCCGGCCGGTGACGCCCTCCACGATCCGGATCAGCTGGGGCGCGCCCTCACGCGGGGGCATGAAATCGGTCACGCGGACCGTGCCGCGCGGGGTGTCCCACTCCGACTCCAGGATCAGCGAGTCGCCGCGGTAGCTCCGCCGGGCGGCCGTGGGCGGCGGACAGTCGGCGGCGTGGGCCGGTCCGAGCCGCCAGAAGCCGTGCTCCTCGGTGCCCAGCAGGCCGGCGAAGATGGCATGCGAGTCGAAGCGGGGCAGGCACAGCCAGTCCACCGTGCCATCCCGGCAGACCAGGGCTGCGGTCTGCATGTCTCCGATGAGTGCGTAGTCTTCGATGCGCCCGGCCACGTGCAACTCCAGTCGAACGGCCACGTCACCCCCGCGCAGGGGGGCTGTCGCTAGTGCGGTCAAGGGGTCGTTGTTATACGTCGTTGAGCGGTGAAGCAAAGCAGCCCGCCGAGCCCTGAGGCAATACGACAGTCTTTGCTCAACGAACTGCCGCGCTCACGTTGTTCCGGGTGGTGCAGGCGGGGGTGTGCCGTCGTTCCGGCCGGGCTCGGCAGCGAGTGTCCGAGCAGGATACGACGCACGTAGATGATCTGCGTGCCGCTCCGGGCAACCTGTGCGGGCCGAACGGGTGAGCAGCGGGTGATGACCATGTGACGTTTGTCTGCCTGTGCACAGTGTGGCGGATCCCCCGGTGCCCGGGCGAGCGCAGAGCGTGGCCGGAAGCCATCCGCGCCAGGCGCTGATACCCTGGTAGCCCGTGGACCGGTGGGCCCGAAACCCCCGAACCGCAGCGACGGCACCTCCGGAGGCATCCGGGACGGCAGCCGCACCGCATCACAGACAGCGACCACGGGAGCCCCCTCTTGGCCATGCCGCCCAAATCCACGACGACCAAGCACATCTTCGTCACCGGGGGCGTCGCCTCCTCGCTCGGCAAGGGCCTGACCGCCTCCAGCCTGGGCATGCTGCTCAAGGCCCGCGGCCTGCGCGTCGTGATGCAGAAGCTCGACCCGTACCTGAACGTCGACCCGGGCACGATGAACCCCTTCCAGCACGGTGAGGTGTTCGTCACGAACGACGGCGCCGAGACCGACCTGGACATCGGCCACTACGAGCGCTTCCTCGACCGGGACCTGGACGGCACCGCCAACGTCACCACCGGTCAGGTGTACTCCACCGTGATCGCCAAGGAGCGGCGCGGCGAGTACCTGGGCGACACCGTGCAGGTCATCCCGCACATCACCAACGAGATCAAGCACCGCATCCGGCGCATGGCCACCGACGAGGTGGACGTCGTCATCACGGAGGTCGGCGGGACCGTCGGCGACATCGAGTCGCTGCCGTTCCTGGAGACCGTCCGCCAGGTCCGCCACGAGGTCGGCCGGGACAACGTCTTCGTGGTGCACATCTCGCTGCTGCCGTACATCGGCCCCTCCGGAGAGCTGAAGACCAAGCCGACCCAGCACTCCGTCGCCGCGCTGCGCAACATCGGTATCCAGCCGGACGCGATCGTGCTGCGCTGCGACCGCGAGGTGCCGACCGCGATCAAGCGGAAGATCTCGCTGATGTGCGACGTCGACGAGGCCGCCGTGGTCGCCTGCCCCGACGCCCGCTCGATCTACGACATCCCGAAGGTCGTGCACTCCGAGGGCCTGGACGCCTACGTCGTGCGCAAGCTGGACCTGCCGTTCCGCGACGTCGACTGGACCACCTGGGACGACCTGCTGGACCGCGTCCACAACCCCGAGCACGAGATCACCCTCGCGCTGGTCGGCAAGTACATCGACCTGCCCGACGCCTACCTGTCGGTGACCGAGGCGCTGCGCGCCGGCGGCTTCGCCAACCGGGCCCGCGTGAAGATCAAGTGGGTCACCTCGGACGACTGCAAGACCCCGGCCGGCGCCAAGGCCCAGCTGTCCGACGTCGACGGCATCTGCATCCCGGGCGGCTTCGGCGACCGCGGTGTGCAGGGCAAGGTCGGCGCGATCAAGTACGCCCGCGAGAACAGGATCCCGCTGCTCGGCCTGTGCCTGGGCCTGCAGTGCATCGTGATCGAGGCCGCGCGCAACCTGGCCGACATCCCGGACGCCAACTCCACCGAGTTCGACCCGGCCACCGGCCACCCGGTCATCTCCACCATGGCCGAGCAGCTGGACATCGTCGCCGGTGAGGGCGACATGGGCGGGACGATGCGCCTCGGCATGTACCCGGCGAAGCTGGCCGAGGGCTCGATCGTGCGCGAGGTGTACGACGGCAAGGAGTACGTCGAGGAGCGGCACCGCCACCGCTACGAGGTCAACAACGCCTACCGCGCGGAGCTGGAGAAGAAGGCCGGCATCCTCTTCTCGGGCACCTCGCCGGACGGCAAGCTCGTGGAGTACGTGGAGTACCCGCGTGACGTCCACCCCTACCTGGTCGCCACGCAGGCCCACCCGGAGCTGCGCTCCCGGCCGACGCGTCCGCACCCGCTGTTCGCCGGCCTGGTGAAGGCCGCGGTCGAGCGGAAGATCTCGAAGTAACACAAGGGTTGTACGGTGGCCGGGGCGCGCTGGTTCAGAACGATCGCGCCCCGGCCGCTTGGCGCTTTGGGGAAGGACAGGGCATGACGATCAAGGACACCCCCGAGGAGTGGGAGATCCGGGCGACGGAGACCCCCTTCACGGGCAACAAGACCTCCGTCCGTACGGACGACGTGGTCATGCCCGACGGATCGGTGGCCCGCCGCGACTACCAGGTCCACCCCGGCTCGGTCGCCGTCCTCGCCCTGGACGAGGAGGACCGGGTGCTGCTGATCAACCAGTACCGCCACCCGGTGCGGCACAAGCTGTGGGAGATCCCGGCCGGTCTGCTCGACGTGCCCGGCGAGAACCCGCTGCACGCCGCCCAGCGCGAGCTGTACGAGGAGGCGCACGTCAAGGCCGAGGACTGGCGGGTGCTGACCGACGTCTACACCACGCCCGGCGGCTGCGACGAGGCCGTACGGATCTTCCTCGCCCGCGACCTGTCCGAGGCCGAGGGCGAGCGGTTCGAGGCGGAGCACGAGGAGACCGACATGGAGCACGCGCGCGTGCCCGTCGAGGAGCTGGTGCGCCGGATCCTGGCCGGTGATGTGCACAACAACTGCCTGGTCGTCGGCGTCCTCTCCCTGGTGGCCGCGCGCGGCGGCGACGGCCTCGACGCACTCCGCCCGGCCGACGCGCCCTGGCCGGCCCGGCCCTTCCAGTCCTGACCCGCACCCGGAGCCCGGAACCGGACTCGATCGGCGCACTGGTGTGACGATCCCCTGATCCGATCAGGGGACCCGGCCGGTCACGCTCCTCACGGCACCTCGCACGGCGTGAACTAGGCTCTTGCACGCCCGTAGCGGAAGATCCGGCGGGCTTGCGCGTGCGGTGGGACGGGAGTGTGGCCCGTGACGGATCAGGCGGTGGACACAGGCGGCGTGCGACTGTCGGCGCACGAGGGCGCACACGACCATTTCCTGGGCCGCACAAGGGAGTTGAAGGAGCTGCGCGCCGACATCGAGCGCGCGGGACTGGACACCCTCTCCGGCCGCAAGGCGCCACGCGCGCGCGTGCTGCTGATCGCGGGCCGCCCCGGCTCCGGCCGGACCGCCCTGGCCGAGGAACTCGTCCGGCAGATCGAGGACCGTTACCCCGACGGAGTGCTGCGGACCCGGCTCAGCGAGCCCGACGGCACCCCCGTCCCCGTCGGGCGCGCCGCCCGCGACCTGCTCGCCGCGCTGGAGCTGCCGGCCCCGGCCGGCGCGGCCGAGGACGACCTCACCGAGGCGCTGCGCACCGCCCTCGCCGACCGGCGCGCCCTGCTGCTCCTGGACGACGCGGCCGGCGCCGAGCAGGTCGACGCGCTGCTCCCTCAGGCCCCGGACTGCCTGGTGCTGGCCGTCTCCGCGGGCCCGCTCACCGGCATCGCGAACGTCCGCCCCTGCACCCTGGGAGGCCTGGACACGAAGTCGGCGGTGGAACTCCTCACCCGCTACACCGGCACCGTCCGCATCACCGTCGACCCGCGCTCCGCCGAGAGCCTGGTGGAGGCCTGCCAGGGCCATCCGACCGCGCTGGTGCTGGCGGGCGGCTGGCTCGCCGCCCGCCCCAAGGCCGCCGTCTCCGACCTCGCCAAACGGCTGCACACGGCCGCCGACGACGGCCCGGAGGGCACCCCGCTGGCCCGGGTCTTCCGGCACGTCCTCGGCGACCTGCCCGGCCCGGCCGCCCGGATGCTGCGCCTGCTCTCCCTCGCCCCGGCCGGCCTGATCGACCCGCACACCGCCTCGGCCCTCGCCGGCTGCTCGGTGAGCGCCGCCCGCGCCGGCCTGGACGAGCTCGTCGCCCTCGGCCTGCTGCGCGCGGTGGACTCCCCGCTGCCCCAGTACGACGTCCCCGGCTGTCTGCACCCGCTGCTGCGCGCCTGCGCCGAGAGCCAGGAGCGGCCGGCGGAGCTGCAGCTGGCCCGCGCCCGGATGCTGGAGCGGACGGTGCGGCTGCTGCAGTCGTGCCGGGCGATCACCGAGACGGACAGCCCGCAGGCCCGGGAGAAGCTGAGCGCGATGCCCCCCGAGGTGCGCTTCCCCAACCCCAGGGCGGCCGCCGACTGGCTGCGCATCCGGCGCCCCGCGCTGCTGGCGTGCGCACGCCTGGCGGTGGCCGACGGCGAGCTGGACACCCTCGCCCGGCGGCTGATGTCCCAGCTGGTCAGGGCCATGGTGGCGCACGAAGGCACGCAGGCCGCCGCTGCCGACCTGTACGAGGTGCACAGCCTGGTCCTCGATGTCGCCGAGCGGCGTGGGCTGGCCCGGGAGGAGGCCGCGGCCCTGCTGAACCTGGGCGACGTGGACGCGCAGACCGGCCGTACCCAGGACGCGCTGGCACGATATCGGTTGGCTCTGTCCGCCGGACGCAGAGCGAATGACCCGTACGCGACCGGCCGCGCAATGGAATCCGTAGGTGGTGCCTACCAGGAGCTCGGGGACTACGAGCGGGCCACGGACTGGTTCGGCCGGGCCCTCGCCGAGCGGCTGGCGCGCGGCGAGCGCGAGCAGGCCGCCCGGCTGTACGGCCGGATCGCCACCGCCCACACCTACGCGGGCCGCTACGGCGAGGCCCTGCGGAACTGGCGGGCCGCCGTCGCCGGCTACCGCAGGGGCGGTGATGTCGCCGCCCACGCGCGGGCGTTGAGCGAGCTGGCCCGGGTGCAGGAGTACGCGGGACGGTTCGAGGAGTCGCTGCGCACCTGCCTCGAGGCGGTGGAGTGGGCGCGGCGCGCCGAGGACGTCCGGTTGCAGGCCGCGCTGCAGCTCCGGCTCGCCGACACGCTGGACCACCTCGGCGACCCGGCCGCCGCCCGTCTGCACCGCGCGGCGGCCGGGCGCATGCTGGAGGAGGAGGGCTCGGAGGACGGGGCAAGCCCCAAACAGGACGCCGATGCCTGCGAAATCCGCAGTGCATCCAGCGAAGATTGATGCAATGAAAGGCTAGACACTCGGAACACCTTCATTAAACTGGCTCTGCCGCACGTTCTCCTGCGGTGTCTCCCGGTATGCCCTTGCATGTCTGGGTACGTCTTGAAGCACCCCCATACCCTCTGAGCCAAGGACCGTGATCGACGTGAAGGTCGGCATCCCCCGCGAGGTCAAGAACAACGAGTTCCGGGTGGCCATCACCCCCGCCGGTGTGCACGAGCTGGTGCGCAACGGGCACCAGGTCGTCGTCGAGCGGGGCGCCGGCCTCGGCTCCTCGATCACGGACGAGGAGTACGTCTCCGCCGGTGCCGCGATCCTCGGCACCGCCGACGAGGTGTGGGCCACCGCCGACCTGCTGCTGAAGGTCAAGGAGCCCATCGCGGAGGAGTACCACCGTCTCCGCAAGGACCAGATCCTCTTCACCTACCTGCACCTGGCCGCCTCCAAGGAGTGCACGGACGCGCTCATCGAGTCCGGCACCACGGCCATCGCCTACGAGACCGTCGAGCTGCCGAACCGCGCGCTGCCGCTGCTCGCCCCGATGTCCGAGGTCGCGGGCCGGCTGGCCCCGCAGGTCGGCGCCTACCACCTGATGCGCGCGGCCGGCGGCCGTGGCGTGCTGCCGGGCGGCGTCCCCGGTGTGACCCCGGCCAAGGCCGTGGTCATCGGCGGCGGTGTCTCCGGCTGGAACGCCACCCAGGTCGCCGTCGGCATGGGCTTCGACGTGACCCTGCTCGACCGCGACATCAACAAGCTGCGCGAGGCCGACAAGATCTTCGGTACGAAGGTCAAGGCGATCATGTCCAACTCCTTCGAGCTGGAGAAGGCCGTCCTCGACGCCGACCTTGTCATCGGCGCGGTCCTCATCCCGGGCGCCAAGGCCCCGAAGCTGGTCACCAACGAGCTGGTGGCCCGCATGAAGCCCGGAAGTGTCCTTGTCGACATCGCGATCGACCAGGGCGGCTGCTTCGAGGACTCCCACCCGACGACGCACGCCGAGCCGACCTTTCAGGTGCACAACTCGGTCTTCTACTGCGTCGCCAACATGCCCGGCGCGGTGCCCAACACCTCCACCAACGCCCTCACCAACGCGACGCTGCCCTACATCGTCTCCCTCGCCAACAACGGCTGGGTCGAGGCGCTGCGCCGCGACGCCGCGCTCGCCAAGGGTCTGAACACCCATGACGGCAAGGTCGTTTACAAGGAGGTCGCCGAGGCCCACGGCCTGGAGCACGTCGAGCTGGAGACCCTGCTCGGCTGACCCCCGTGACCTGCTGAGTCGCTAAGTCACCAGGTCGTAAAAGGCGATTCGTCAACACGGCTCGTCAACAGCGCGCACCCGGCCGGACCTTGCCCGACAAGGTCCGGCCGGATGTGTGTATGGTCACTTGGCGACTCTTGGTCAACTCGCCTCGAACGCAACTCTTCGACCGATTCGTACACGGGTGAAACCTGCTGTGCGACGGCCGTACGCCCTTGACAGAGAGATGTTTCATTGCCGACACATCCTGCCGGGTCCGGCGGATTGTGTTGCTGCGGACCGCCGACACGCCATAGAGTCGCCAACCGTCGGCATGGTGCCACGCTGACCTTGTCTAGAAGTTTCCTGGTCACCAAGGAGGTAAGACGACTTGTGAATGAGTCGACATTTTCTCCCGGGGGTGGTCAACCAGGAATGCCTGCACGGGGCCAGGGCCCCGCGGGATTCGAGGCTGTCGGCTCCGTAGCTGTGCGCACCTTCGCAGCCCACCAGAGTTCCGGTCCGCAGGCGGCCGGGACAGCACACCCGAGCATGGATGGCCATCACGTGAACGCCATGGCCGGCGACGGAAGTGGCGCGCCCCACAACCACTTCGCCGACTACGACGAACTGCCCGAGGGGCACTTCTACGACCCCGACGCCGAATACGAGCCGGACCCGGAGTACGCGGCCACGCTCGCGCCCGACGCTGCCCGTCAGCGCCGTGAGCGCGTCGGCCCGACCGGACGCCCGCTGCCGTACTTCCCGATCCCCGGCCCGCTGACCGACCACGGCCCCGCGAAGATCATCGCGATGTGCAACCAGAAGGGCGGCGTCGGCAAGACCACGTCGACCATCAACCTGGGTGCCGCGCTCGCGGAGTACGGCCGGCGCGTGCTGCTCGTGGACTTCGACCCGCAGGGCGCGCTGTCGGTGGGACTCGGCGTCAACCCGATGGAACTCGATCTGACGGTCTACAACCTGCTCATGGAGCGGGGCATGTCCGCGGACGACGTCCTGCTGAAGACCGCGGTCCCCAACATGGACCTGCTGCCCTCCAACATCGACCTGTCGGCCGCCGAGGTCCAGCTGGTCTCCGAGGTCGCCCGCGAGTCGACGCTGCAGCGTGCCCTGAAGCCGCTGCTGCCCGACTACGACTACATCGTGATCGACTGTCAGCCCTCGCTCGGCCTGCTCACCGTCAACGCCCTGACGGCCGCTCACAAGGTGATCGTGCCGCTGGAGTGCGAGTTCTTCGCCCTGCGCGGTGTGGCCCTGCTGACCGAGACGATCGAGAAGGTCCAGGAGCGGCTCAACCCCGAGCTCGAACTGGACGGCATCCTCGCCACGATGTACGACTCGCGCACGGTCCACAGCCGTGAGGTGCTGGCGCGTGTGGTCGAGGCCTTCGACGACCACGTCTACCACACGGTCATCGGCCGCACGGTCCGCTTCCCGGAGACCACGGTCGCCGGTGAGCCGATCACCACGTACGCCTCCAACTCCGTCGGTGCCGCCGCCTATCGCCAGCTCGCCAGGGAGGTGCTCGCCCGGTGTCACGCCGAGTGAGTCTGCCCGGGGCCGACGAACTCTTCCGTACGACAGGGGGGACGGCGCTTCAGCCGTCGACTCCTCGGCGCGCGGCGGGCGGTGAGGCCCGGGTGCCGGCTCCCGCGGGGGAGAGCGACGACGCGGCCGCCGGCGAGGACGCACCGCAGTCGGTGCTGGTCCAGGGCGGTGACGGCGAGGGCCCGGAGCACGCCGCGGCGGAGGCCGAGCAGGACGGGGCCGGCGAGTCCCGCACCCGCCCGGCGCGTCGGCAGGCGGCGCAGGACGGCTCTGTCGCACCCCCCGCCGCCGAGGCGCCGCGGAATCGGGGGCGGGCGGCGACGCGACGGCCCAGCGGGCGCGAGCGGCACGACGAGAAGATCACGGTGTATGTGTCGGCCGAGGAGCTGATGGACCTCGAGCACGCCCGTCTGGTGCTCCGCGGTGAGCACGGGCTCGCGGTCGACCGCGGGCGGATCGTCCGCGAGGCGGTGGCCGTGGTCCTGGCCGACCTGGAGTCCCGCGGGGACGCGAGCATCCTCGTACGCCGGCTGCGGGGGCGGTAGGGGTAGCCTGCGAGGGCCATGACCTCGAACGACGTTCCCCTCCCCGGCGCCGGCGCCGGCCGTCGGCGTGCGCTGGGGCGGGGCCCAGGGGTCCCGCGAATGGCTCCGCCGGTCGTGCCGGAGAGCGAGCCGGCGCCCGAGTCCGAGTCTCCGGCGCAGGCCGATGGGCACGAGGGCCTGCCGGAAGAGACACCCGCAGCCACCCCACCCGAGGCACCGGCGCCCACACCGCCCGAAGAA
Organism: Streptomyces sp. NPDC050743; assembly: GCF_044456925.1. Classification (NCBI taxonomy): domain Bacteria; kingdom Bacillati; phylum Actinomycetota; class Actinomycetes; order Kitasatosporales; family Streptomycetaceae; genus Streptomyces; species Streptomyces sp. NPDC050743. Next base: position 483,375 of record NZ_JBITGJ010000001.1, on the reverse strand, counting down.
CCGCCGGCCACCGAGCCGGAGGCTCGCGCAGTCGGTAGGCCGGAGGCGCCCGCCGCTGGCGGCTCCGAGGGGTCCGCGCCCGCCGAGCGGGAAGCTCTGGTCGCTGCCCAGCCGGAAGCTCGCACAGCTGCCGAGTCCGACGCTCCCGCAGTCGCCGGGTCGGGAGCTCGTGCGGTCGGCAGGTCGGGCGCGCCTGCGGTTGCCGGCTCCGAGAGGTCTGTGCCTGCCGGGCGGGAAGGGCTGGTGGCGGCTGAGCCGGAAGCCTTCGCGGTCACCGGGCCGGGAGCTCGCGTAGTCGGCGGGGCGGAGGCGCCCGCGGTTGCCGGCTCCCAGGGGTCTGTGCCCGCCGGGCGGGAAGGGCTGGTGGCCACCGGGCCGGAAGCTCGTACAGCCGCCGAGCCCGGGGCTCGCGGAGTTGGCAGGTGGGAGGCGCCTGCGGTTGCCGGCTCCGAAGGGCCCGCGCTCGCCGAGCCGGGAGAGCGGGTGGCCGTCGAGCCCGAAGCTTCCGCAGTCGCCGAGCCCGAAGCTTCCGCAGTCGCCGAGCCGGAGGCGTCCGTGTTCGCCGGGGCCTCGGTGCCCGGAGCCGGTGGACCAGGGGAGACCGGGGAGTCCCAAGGCTCCGTCGACGGTGTCTTCAAGGTGCGGCTCGCCAACTTCGAGGGTCCCTTCGATCTGCTGCTCCAGCTGATCTCGAAGCACAAGCTGGACGTCACCGAGGTCGCGCTCTCCAAGGTCACCGACGAGTTCATGGCGCACATCCGGGCCATGGGACCCGACTGGGACCTGGACCAGACGACCGAGTTCCTCGTCGTCGCCGCCACGCTGCTCGATCTGAAGGCGGCCCGGCTGCTGCCCGCCGCCGAGGTCGAGGACGAGGCCGACCTGGCGCTGCTGGAGGCGCGGGACCTGCTGTTCGCGCGGCTGCTGCAGTACCGCGCGTACAAACAGATCGCGGACATCTTCAACCGGCGGCTCGATGAGGAAGCCCGGCGCTGGCCCCGTACCGTCGGCCTGGAGCCGCAGCACGCCGAGCTGCTGCCCGAGGTCGTCATCAGCATCGGACCCGAGGGCTTCGCCAGGCTCGCGGTCAAGGCGATGCAGCCCAAGCCCAAGCCGCAGGTCTACGTCGACCACATCCACGCCCCGCTGGTGAGCGTGCAGGAGCAGGCCGGAATCGTGGTCGCGCGGCTGAAGGAGCTGGGCGAGGCCAGCTTCCGGGCGCTGGTCGAGGACACCGACGACACCCTCACCGTCGTGGCCCGGTTCCTCGCCCTGCTGGAGCTGTACCGCGAGAAGGCCGTCGCCCTGGAGCAGGAGGCCGCGCTCGGGGAGCTGCTGGTGCGCTGGACCGGCGCGGACACCGACACGGCACCGATGGTCACCGACGAGTTCGACCGGCCGCCCGAGCAGCCCAAGGAGGAGAAGAAGGCATGAGCGAGACCACAGAACTCCCCCAGGGACTGCGCGGCGTCGCCGACCTCGACCTCAAGCCGGCCCTGGAGGCGATGCTCATGGTCGTGGACGAGCCCGCGACCGAGGAGCACCTGGCCAAGCTGCTGGAGCGGCCCAGACGGCAGGTCGCGGACGCGCTGCGGGAGCTGGCCGACGAGTACACCGTGCAGGGCCGCGGCTTCGAGCTGCGGTTCGTCGCGGGCGGCTGGCGCTTCTACACCCGCGCCGAGTACGCCCCCGCCGTCGAGCGGCTGGTCCTCGACGGCCAGACCGCCCGGCTCACCCAGGCCGCGCTGGAGACCCTCGCGGTCGTCGCCTACCGGCAGCCGGTCAGCCGCAGCCGCGTCTCCGCCGTGCGCGGAGTCAACTGCGACGGTGTGATGCGCACCCTCCTGCAACGGGGTCTGGTCGAGGAGGCGGGCACGGAACCCGAAACAGGTGCGATCCTGTACAGGACGACGAACTACTTCCTGGAGCGGATGGGCCTGCGCGGCCTGGACGAGCTTCCGGAGCTCGCGCCCTTCCTCCCGGAGGCGGAGGCGATCGAGGCCGAGACCCAGGAAGGGGTGCCGTCGTTCGACCCGGACGCGCCCGACGCGCCCGGTGCTCAGGACGCAGACGACTAAGACGGAAACCTTGATGCGAAGCAGCGGCAGCGGCAGGAACAGCGGCGGGCGCGGTAACTACCGCGGCGCCGGCAACGACCGGGACGAGCGGCAGGGGCAGGGCCGTCCCCGCAAGCCCCGCCCCGAGGAGCGCCGCTACGACGTGGGCCCCGGGGCCACGAAGGACGGCCCCAAGTCCGGTCGCGGCGGCGCGGCCCGCGGTGGCGCCAAGGGCGGCCCGAAGCAGGCCCAGCAGGGCGGCGGGCGCGGCCGTACGGCCCCCGCGCGCTCGCGTGAGTACGAGACGCGTGTCGAGGAGCGCAACCGGGAGCGCTACGCCGGCAAGAAGGACGTCAAGCTGCCCAAGACCTTCCCGGGCGCCGAGCAGGAGGGCGAGCGGCTGCAGAAGGTCCTCGCGCGCGCCGGCTACGGCTCGCGGCGGGCCTGCGAGGAGCTGATCGAGCAGGCGCGGGTGGAGGTCAACGGCGAGATCGTCCTGGAGCAGGGCCGCCGGGTCGACCCGGAGAAGGACGAGGTCAAGGTCGACGGCCTGACGGTCGCGACGCAGTCGTACCAGTTCTTCTCGCTGAACAAGCCCGCCGGTGTCGTCTCCACGATGGAGGACCCGGAGGGGCGCCAGTGCCTCGGGGACTACGTCACCAACCGCGAGACGCGGCTGTTCCACGTCGGCCGGCTGGACACCGAGACCGAGGGCGTCATCCTGCTCACCAACCACGGTGAGCTGGCGCACCGCCTGACCCACCCCAAGTACGGCGTGAAGAAGACCTACCTCGCGGCGATCGTCGGCCCGATCCCGCGCGATCTGGGCAAGCGCCTGAAGGACGGCATCCAACTGGAGGACGGTTACGCGCGCGCGGACCACTTCCGGGTCGTGGAGCAGACCGGCAAGAACTACCTGGTCGAGGTGACCCTGCACGAGGGCCGCAAGCACATCGTGCGGCGCATGCTGGCGGAGGCCGGCTTCCCGGTCGAGAAGCTCGTCCGCACCGCCTTCGGGCCGATCACCCTCGGCGACCAGAAGTCGGGCTGGCTGCGGCGCCTGTCCAACACCGAGGTCGGGATGCTCATGAAGGAAGTCGACCTCTAGGCCGACCTCGAAAACGCCTTGCCGCGATCACCATTCCCTCTTATTGTCAGGGTGACGATAAAGGGGGATGGTGATCCTATGTCCAAACACGCGGCCACCGGGGCACTGCTGGGCCTCGCCCTCGGGGACGCCCTCGGCTTCCCGACCGAGTTCAACGACGTACCGTCGATCCTCGCCAAGTGCGGGCCCTGGCGGGAGATGGAGCTGCCGCGGCGCGCCTTCGTCTCCGACGACACGCAGATGACCCTCGCCGTCGGGCGGGCGCTCAGGACGGCCATGGAGCGCGGGTTCCTCGCACCGAAGCGGCTGGAGCGGCCGCTGCGCGAGGAGTTCGTGGGCTGGTACCACTCGCCGGAGAACAACCGCGCCCCGGGCCGCACCTGCCTGACCGCGTGCAGCCTGCTGACGGAGGAAGGCCGCGCCTGGCAGGACGCCAGTCAGGTCGGTTCCAAGGGCTGCGGCGCCAACATGCGCGTCGCCCCCGTCGGGCTCGCTCCCGGCCTGAGCGACGAACAGCGCGCCGGCGCCGCCCAGTTGCAGTCCGCGCTCACCCACGGCCACCCCACCGCGCTCGCCGCCTCCGACCTGACCGCCCACGCCGTCCATCTGCTCGCCCAGGGCACCGATCCGACCGGCCTCGTCGGACAGCTCCGCTCGTACGCCCTGGACCACCGCACACACTACGACCACGCCTGGCTCGGCAACCTGTGGACCCGCTCCCAGGACCCCACCCCCGAGCACTTCATCGCCCGTGGCTGGGACGAGTGCCTGGCGGTTCTCGACCGGCTCCAGCAGGCCGTGCGGACCGTCTCCCCGGAGACCGACCCGTGCCTGGCCACCGGCGCGGGCTGGATCGCCGAGGAGGCCCTCGCCACCGGGCTGCTGTGCTTCCTGCTCTTCCCCGACGAGCCCGTCACCGCCCTGCGCCGGGCGGCCTGCTCCTCCGGCGACTCCGACTCCATCGCCTGCCTCACCGGCGCGTTCGCGGGCGCGTGGCTGGGCGAGGACGTCTGGCCGGCCGACTGGAGCGAGCGGATCGAGTACCGGGGCGATCTGTCGGCGCTGGGTACGCTCTGGGACGCTTAGGCCCATGATCGACGACCTCGACATCGACCTGAAGCCCGTGGTCGCGCAGCAGCCCGACCCCGTGCTGTTCGCGACCGTCTCCGGAGCCCATCTGTACGGCTTCCCCTCGCAGGACTCCGACGTGGACCTGCGGGGCGTCCATCTGCTCCCGGCGGCCGACCTCGTCGGGCTGCGCGAGCCGGAGGAGACCCGCTCCCGGGCCTGGGTGCGCTACGGCGTCGAACTGGACCTCGTCACCCACGATCTGCGCAAGTTCGTACGGCTGATGCTGCGCCGCAACGGCTATGTGCTGGAGCAGCTGCTCTCGCCGCTGGTCGTGCACACCGGGGACGCGCACCGGGAGCTGGCCGCCCTCGCCCCCGGCGTCCTCACCAGCCACCACGCCCACCACTACCGGGGATTCGCGGTGACCCAGTGGCGGCTGTTCGAGAAGACCGGCGAACTCAAGCCGCTGCTCTACACGTTCCGGGTGCTGCTCACCGGCATCCACCTCATGCGCAGCGGCGAGGTCCAGGCCCACCTGCCCACGCTGCTGGAGCACCTCGACGCCCCCGGCTATCTGCCCGAGCTGATAGCCGCCAAGGCCGAGCGCGAGCACGGCGGCGCGGACGTCCGGCACGCGCGCGTGGAGGCCGATGTGGAGCGGCTGCACGCCGAGCTCGACGAGGCCCAGTCCGCCTCGTCCCTGCCCGACGCGCCCGGTGCGTACGACGCGCTGCACGACTTCGTGGTGCGGGTCCGCCTGGGCAGCTGACCGGGGCGCCGGGGCGCTGTGCCGGAGAGTTCAGCGCAGCGCCGAGGCCTGGCGGGTGCGGAACAAGAAGTCGGCCACGCGCGCGTGGTCCGGCTCCGGCGGCAGCGGGCTGTGGCGCAGGGCCTGTTCCGTCTCCGTCCCCAGCCGGGCCATCCACCTCTCGACCTCGGCCCAGGAAACCTCGCCCCGCTTCACCGCGAGCAGCGGCTCCCGCTGGTCGCCGACGTCGATCCGCAGCTCGCCCGTGCGCAGCAGCTCACGGGCGCTCGTCAGCAGACGCAGCAGATGCATGGCGTGCTTCCAGCGCGGGGCACCCTGCGTGCGGACGTCGGCGTCCAGCTTCTTGCGCTGGCCGAGGGCGTAGCGGGTGAAGGTGTCGTGGGCCCGGCGGGAGAGGAAGGCCCCGCGCAGGGACAGCAGCTCCCGGCCGGTGTCGTCCACATGCTCCACCAGCGGCGAGTGCAGGCACTCCAGGATGTTCGGGTTGCCGCGCAGCGCCAGCTCGCAGAACCGCTCCAGCTCCCAGGAGAACTGCTCCGCGCCCGGCCCCTCCACATGCCTCGGCGGCTTCTCGAACCGCCAGAACAGGGGGGTGGGGGCGAGGAACACGCCCCGCCGGTCGGTGTCGCTCGTGTCCGTCGCCAGACCGAAGGCCCGGGAACCCATGACGCAGGCGTAGACGGTGTGGTCGCGTACCAGGGTCTCGGGCTGCATTCCGGGAGCGTACGCCGACCCTCACGTCAGTTTGATCGAATTTCCCTCCACCTTGATCGACTTCGCCGGGAGCGGCCTCTTCGCCGGGCCGTGGGCCACCGAGCCGTCGGCGACGTGGAACTTGCTGCCGTGGCACGGGCAGTCGATCGTGCCGTCGGCGACCCTGCTCACCGTGCAGCCCAAGTGCGTGCAGATGGCCGAGAAGGCCTTGAAGTCGCCCTTCTTCGGCTGGGTGACGACGACCTTCTGGTCCTTGAAGATCTTGCCCCCGCCCTCCGGGATGTCACTGGTCTTGCCCAGCTCCCCGCCGCCGCTCGTGCTGCCGCCGCCACCGCATGCCGCGACGGGTGCGACCACCGCCGCCGCGCCCGTCGCCAGAACCGTGCGCCGCGTCGCGCCCTCAGCCATGCCGACCTCCGTACAACACGTCGAAACAGGTGAATACCAGATTGAAACAGGTGAATACCGGACTCCGGATCCACCGCATCGTCTCAGCGGTCGGGCGCCGTGCGCTTGGGCCGCGCGTGCTGACTACGCTGGACGGACCAAGAAAAGATCCGCATGTCAGCAGGGAGCAGCGCCGTGGCGGTACGAGCGGTCCGGGGGGCCGTCCAACTCGAGCGGGACGAGGCCGGGCACATGGACGAGCAGGTCGGAGCCCTGCTCACCGCCGTCCTGGAGCGGAACGGACTGACCGCCGACGACCTGATCAGCATCTGGTTCACGGCCACCCCCGACCTGCACAGCGACTTCCCGGCCGCCGCCGCCCGCAAGCTCGGCATCGTCGACGTCCCCCTTATCTGCGCCCAGGAACTGGACATCGAGGGCGCCATGCCAAGGGTCGTACGGCTGCTCGCGCACATAGAGTCGGACCGGCCCCGCGCCGACATCAACCACGTCTACCTCGGCGCCGCGGCCGCCCTGCGCAAGGACATCGCCCAGTGAGAACCGCACTCGTCATCGGCACCGGCCTCATCGGCACCTCCGCCGCACTGGCCCTCGTCCAGCGCGGTGTCACCGTGCACCTCGCCGACCACGACCCCGCGCAGGCCCGTACGGCCGCGGCGCTGGGCGCCGGCACCGACGAGGCCCCCGAGGGCCCGGTCGACCTGGCGATCGTGGCGGCTCCGCCCGCCCATGTGGCGGGAGTCCTCGCCGACGCCATGCGCCGGGGCGTCGCGCGCGGCTACATCGACGTGGCCAGCGTCAAGGGCGGCCCGCGCCGCGAGCTTCAGGCGCTCGGCCTGGACCTGTCGTCGTACATCGGCACCCACCCGATGTCCGGCCGGGAGAAGTCCGGCCCGCTTGCCGCGACCGGCGACCTCTTCGAGGGCCGCCCCTGGGTGCTCACCCCGACCCGGGACACCGACACAGAGGTGCTGAACCTCGCCCTGGAGCTGGTCTCGCACTGCCGGGCCGTGCCGGTCGTCATGGACGCCGACGCCCACGACCGCGCCGTCGCCCTCGTCTCCCACATGCCCCACCTGGTGTCCAGCATGGTCGCCGCGCGCCTGGAGCACGCCGAGGAGGCCGCCGTACGGCTGTGCGGGCAGGGCATCCGGGACGTGACCCGGATCGCCGCCTCCGATCCGCGCATGTGGATCGACATCCTGTCCGCCAACCCGGGCCCGGTCGCGGACCTGCTCTCCGACGTCGCCGCCGACCTGGGCGAGACCGTCGAGGCCCTGCGCGCCCTGCAGTCCTCCGACGAGGCCAAGCGGCGCGAGGGCACCGCCGGCATCGAGGACGTGCTGCGCCGCGGGAACGCCGGTCAGGTGCGGGTACCCGGCAAGCACGGCAGCGCGCCGCGCGTGTACGAGACCGTCGTCGTGCTCATCGACGACCAGCCCGGTCAGCTGGCCCGCATCTTCGCGGACGCCGGACGCGCCGGGGTCAACATCGAGGACGTGCGCATCGAGCACGCGACCGGGCAGCAGGCCGGTCTGGTGCAGCTGAGCGTGGAGCCGAAGGCGGCGCCGGTGCTGAAGGAGGCGCTGCGGGAGCGGGGCTGGGCGCTGCGGCAGTAGGGCGGGCCTGTGCGTCCGGACGAGTGACCCGCACCCAGTAACCTTGTGCAGGGCGCTCCTGCCCCCGCACCCGCCCACACCGCACCAGGAAGGTGTCCCTCCGTGGAAAACGGCGCCGCCCCGACCGCCAAGCCCGTGATCGTCGCGATCGACGGCCCCTCCGGCACGGGCAAGTCGAGCACGTCGAAGGCCGTCGCCGCGCAGCTCGGCCTGAGCTACCTGGACACCGGCGCCCAGTACCGGGCGATCACCTGGTGGATGGTGAGCAACGGCATCGACCTGGAGGACCCGACCGCCATCGCCGCCGTCGCGGGCAAGCCGGAGATCGTCTCCGGCACCGACCCGGCCGCCCCGGCGATCACGGTCGACGGCGTCGACGTGTCCGGCCCGATCCGCACCCAGGAGGTCACCTCCAAGGTCAGCGCGGTCAGCGCGGTGCCCGAGGTGCGCTCCCGGATCACCGAGCTGCAGCGCTCCCTGGCCTCCGGCGCGGAGAACGGCATCGTGGTCGAGGGCCGTGACATCGGTACGACCGTCCTCCCGGACGCGGACCTGAAGATCTTCCTCACCGCCTCCCCGGAGGCCCGCGCGGCCCGCCGCAGCGGCGAGCTGAAGGGCGCCGACATCCACGCCACCCGCGAGGCCCTGATCAAGCGGGACGCGGCCGACTCCTCCCGCAAGGCCTCGCCCCTCGCCAAGGCCGGCGACGCGGTCGAGGTGGACACCACCGAGCTCACCCTCACCCAGGTCATCGAGTGCGTGGTCACCCTGGTCGAGGAGAAGCGGGCCGGGAAGTGAGCCGTCCGTCAGCTCCTTCGGAGCAGCTTCCCTCGCTGCGGGGCGCCGAGGTCGGGCGGCGCATCGGCGTCGGCCTGATGCACGGGCTGTTCAAGCCGCGCGTGCTCGGCGCCTGGAAGGTGCCCACGAGCGGCCCGGTGATCTTCGCCGTGAACCACTCCCACAACATCGACGGCCCGATGGTCATGGGCGTGGCACCCCGGCCGACGCACTTCCTGATCAAGAAGGAGGCCTTCGTCGGCCCGCTGGACCCCTTCCTGACCGGCATCGGCCAGCTGAAGGTGGACCGCGCCGCCGCCGACCGCACCGCGATCACCCGGGCCCTGGGCGTGCTGGAGGCCGGGGGAGTGCTGGGCATCTTCCCGGAGGGCACCCGGGGCGAGGGCGACTTCGCCTCGCTGCGGGCCGGGCTCGCCTACTTCGCCGTACGCAGCGGGGCGCCGATCGTGCCCATCGCCGTACTGGGAAGTTCCGAGCGGCGCGGCCGGTTGATAAAGGGGCTTCCGCCCCTGCGCTCCCGCATCGACATCGTCTTCGGCGACCCCTTCGACGCGGGCGACGGCAGCGGCCGGCGCACGCGCAGGGCGCTGGACGAGGCGACCGAGCGCATCCAGAAGCAGCTCACCAGCCACCTGGAAAACGCCAGGCGCCTGACCGGGCGCTAGGCGACACTTGAGTAGTGGATCAGCCCGCGAGGGTTTCCCCCGGCAGGGCCACTTCCACCGATCACCACGAAGAACGACGAGGTACGGACTACATGAACGACGACATCCAGCCCGGCGACTCGGCTGAGCACGAGTACGACCACGGGGCTCTCGGCGACGCCGAGTACGCGGAGTTCATGGAGCTCGCCGCGGAAGAGGGCTTCGACATCGAGGACGTCGAGGGCGCCATCGAGGCGGCGGGCCACGGTCCGCTGCCCGTGCTCGCCGTCGTCGGCCGCCCCAATGTCGGCAAGTCGACCCTGGTGAACCGGATCATCGGCCGCCGCGAGGCGGTCGTCGAGGACAAGCCGGGCGTCACCCGCGACCGCGTCACCTACGAGGCCGAATGGGCCGGCCGCCGCTTCAAGGTCGTCGACACCGGCGGCTGGGAGCAGGACGTCCTCGGCATCGACGCCTCCGTGGCCGCCCAGGCCGAGTACGCGATCGAGGCGGCTGACGCGGTCGTCTTCGTCGTGGACGCCAAGGTCGGCGCGACCGACACCGACGAGGCGGTGGTACGGCTGCTGCGCAAGGCCGGCAAGCCGGTCGTGCTGTGCGCCAACAAGGTCGACGGCCCGAGCGGCGAGGCCGACGCGTCCTATCTGTGGAGCCTCGGCCTCGGCGAGCCGCACCCGGTCTCGGCGCTGCACGGCCGCGGCACCGGCGACATGCTGGACGCGGTCCTGGAGGTGCTGCCGGACGCGCCGCGCGAGACCTTCGGCGGGGCCGGCATCGGCGGCCCGCGCCGCATCGCGCTCATCGGCCGCCCGAACGTCGGCAAGTCCTCCCTGCTGAACAAGGTCGCCGGCGAGGAGCGCGTCGTCGTCAACGAGCTGGCGGGCACGACCCGCGACCCGGTCGACGAGATGATCGAACTCGGCGGCAAGACCTGGAAGTTCGTGGACACCGCCGGCATCCGCAAGCGCGTCCACCTCCAGCAGGGCGCCGACTACTACGCCTCCCTGCGCACGGCCGCCGCCGTGGAGAAGGCCGAGGTCGCTGTCGTCCTGATCGACGCCTCGGAGAACATCTCCGTGCAGGACCAGCGGATCGTCACCATGGCCGTCGAGGCGGGCCGTGCGATGGTCATCGCCTACAACAAGTGGGACACCCTCGACGAGGAGCGCCGCTACTACCTGGAGCGCGAGATCGAGACCGAGCTGGGCCAGGTCGCCTGGGCCCCGCGCGTGAACGTCTCGGCGCGCACCGGCCGCCACATGGAGAAGCTGGTCCCGGCCATCGAGACCGCCCTGGCCGGCTGGGAGACCCGCGTCCCCACCGGCCGCCTGAACGCCTTCCTCGGTGAGCTGGTCTCGGCCCACCCGCACCCGATCCGGGGCGGCAAGCAGCCGCGCATCCTGTTCGGCACCCAGGCCGGCACCAAGCCCCCGCGGTTCGTCCTCTTCGCCTCCGGCTTCATCGAGGCCGGCTACCGGCGCTTCATCGAGCGCCGCCTGCGCGAGGAGTTCGGCTTCGAGGGCACCCCGATCCACATCTCCGTGCGGGTGCGCGAGAAGCGCGGCGCGAAGAAGAAGTAACGGCGGGAAGAGGCAGGGCCGTACGACGTGAAGGGCGGCGCCCGGAGATCCGGGTGCCGCCCTTCACCGTGTGCCGGTCACACGCCCCGGCGCGGCCCCGGAGGGAGCGCCGCCGGCACGTGCTGCATCCCGGTGTCCTGCTGCTGCCGCCCCAGCGTGCCCACCCGCTGCCACTGCGACTGCTGCCGTGCGCTGTACGCCCCCGCGCTGTAGGCGCTGTACGAGCTGCTGAACGACCCCGCCCGGTGGCCCCCGTAGGACCCCGAGCGGTCCGCGAGCTGCCCGAAGGGGCTGAACGTCAGCTCCTCCTCCCCGCTGCGGTCACCCGGCAGCGTACGGAAGGTCTTGACCCACTCCGCGTAGAGCGAGTCGTAGATGGGAGTGGCCGAGACCCCACCGCCCCCGTCCTGCGCCAACCGCGCAGAGGGAACGGAGACGAAGGCGGACCGGCGGGGAGGAGGAGCGTCGTATGCGTGCACGTATGTCCAAACGACCGGGGCCTCAAAGAGATGCGGTCACTGGAGCAGGGGCGCGGGGAACCGCGCGAGCGACCACGAACGACCCGCAGTCGGACGACGGCACGCAGCCCCCACCCCTTGGGCGAAGACGCTCACGTACCCGCGAGAGGAAGCGCCGCAGCGACCAACTTCCCACTGGCCGCGGCCCTGTCGAGAGACTCCCGCAGCAGATCCTCCCGCGGCTGACGGCCGATGGAACCCACCGGCGCCGCGAACATCAGCACCTGCTGGTGCTTGTTCGCGGCGGCCCGCCAGCTGTCCGTCACCTGCAGCGGCTGATGCGCCTGCCACCAGGCCACCTGCCCGCCGTTCGCCGAAGGCTGCAGCACCGCGTGCAGCTGGCCCACGGCGAGCAGCACCGACCAGCCGTGCAGCACCGGCGGCACGGACGCCAGCTCGGTCAGCGGCATGAACCCCTGCTCGATGAGCAGCGGAAGGAAGTCGTCGCCGACCCCGGTGGAGCCCGGGCGCACGATCGGCGAGGTCGGCTCGACGACGAGCGCGGGGTGCAACTCGCCCTCGACCAGGACGAGTCCGCTGGTCACGCCGAGCACCGCCTGCTCGGGCACGGCCCTGTACGGCTCACCCTCGGCGGCGGAGCCCGTGGTGTCGCCGATGGACCGGACGGCGCCCCGCAGCTGCTCCTCGGTGACCTGGACGACCTGCGAGGGCAGGCAGCTGGCGTGGGCGAAGGCGAGGACGGCGGTCTCGTCGCCGACGAACAGAACGGTGCTGGTGCGCTCCTGCTCGGAGTCGCCCGGGGTGCGGCAGGAGGTGCAGTCGTAACTGCCCGGGGCGTTCTCTCCGGCGAGCAGCCGGTCGGCTTCTTCGTCGCCGATCTCGGCGCGTACGGCGTCACTGACGTCGAGCATGCGCGGCACGGTGGCTCCCTCGGGATGCGGTGCTGGGTCGGCCGGGTGGCTCCCGGCCGCTGAGTCCCGGGGTTCCGGGCTCATGAAGAAGACAACGGACGTCCTGTGGTGGGAGTCACGCCCCGGCGGCAACCGGTTCGAACCAACCGGCGCAGACGGTCACCAATGGTCCGGAATGCGCTACTCACGGTCAACTCGTCGCCGAGTCAAGCAACTTGGAGCGGTGAAGTGGGTCACAGATCGCTTCAGTCGTTGGTCGACAAATCAGGAAATCAGGGAATGTAGTGGGTGGCCGAAAATCGCCGCTACCCGCGGTAATGGGCAACTGGCCTGGAATGACAGAGAGTTGGTTGATTCCGACCGCTCGTCCTCCATACATTCCTCCGCCGTGTGCAGCGAGCACCGCTCGGGTACGTCCGACGCCCGGCACCGGCACAGCACCAGCGCCGGCACCGGTCACCCGGACGGGGCGGGCACGCTCAACCGCGGTCCTGCGCGGCGAGGCGTGCTCCGCCTGGGGGAGCCCGGGTTCGTGGAGAGGGAATTACATGTCCGAGTGTGCCGATACCACCCGCAACACCACCCGTCCCGAGGGCGCCCGCAAGGGCCGTACGGCGGCCGCGCTGGCCGGAGCCGCGCTGCTGGCCCCGCTGGGACTGCTGGCCGCCACCGGCAACGCCGCCGCGGCGGACAACGGAGTGTGGGACCGCATCGCCCAGTGCGAGAGCGGCGGCAACTGGCACATCAACACCGGCAACGGCTACTACGGCGGGCTCCAGTTCTCCGCCGGCACCTGGCGTGCGTACGGCGGCACCGCCTACGCCCCGACGGCCGACCAGGCCTCCAGGAGCGCCCAGATAGCCGTCGCCACCAAGGTCCAGCAGGCCCAGGGCTGGGGCGCCTGGCCGGTCTGCTCCGCCCGCGCCGGAGCCTCAGGCGCCGCTCCCGCGGCGGCGCACACCGGTTCGTCCGGTTCGGCGGCCCCGAGGAGCAGCGTGACGACGAAGTCCGCGCCCGTGAAGTCCGCTCCGGCGAAGACGCCGGAACGTTCGGCGGCTCACACCGGCAGCAGCGCCTCCCACGGTGACTACACCGTCCGCGAGGGCGACACCCTGAGCGCCATCGCCGAGCGGCACGGCACCACCTGGCAGCGGATCTACGCCGCCAACAAGCAGGTCATCGGCGAGGACCCGAACCTGATCGTGCCCGGCCAGCGCCTCGCGCTCTGAGCACCGGCCACCCCTGCGCAACAGCCGCCGTCCGTCGAGGACAGCGGCTGTCCGCATTTCCTGGCAGACTCGGCCCATGCTGGAGACCTCGGCACGTCTGCTGCGTCTGCTCTCGCTGCTCCAGGCCCACCGCGAGTGGTCCGGCGCCGAACTCGCCGACCGGCTCGGTGTCACGACGCGCACGGTCCGCCGGGACGTGGACCGGCTGCGCGAGCTGGGCTACCCGGTCAACGCCAGCCCCGGCACCGGCGGCGGCTACCAGCTGGGCGCGGGCGCCGAACTGCCGCCGCTGCTGCTGGACGACGACGAGGCCGTGGCCGTGGCGGTCGGCCTGCGCACCGCCGCCGGGCAGGGCATCGAGGGCATCGGCGAGACCTCCGTGCGCGCCCTCGCCAAGCTCGAACAGGTGCTGCCGGGCCGGCTGCGCCGCCGGGTGAGCGCCCTGGGCGCCTTCACCGTGCCGATGCTGCGCGGCGGCCCGCCGGCCGCGGACGTCGACCCGGCGCTCCTGACCGAACTGGCCAACCTGTGCCGGGACGCCGAGCGGCTGCGCTTCGAGTACCGCACGCACGACGGCGCGGAGAGCCGCCGTACCGTCGAGCCGCACCGGCTGGTGTGCACCGAGCGGCGCTGGTACCTGGTCGCCTGGGACGTCGACCGTGCGGACTGGCGGACCTTCCGGGTCGACCGCATCACCCCCAGGCCGCCGCACGGGCCCCGCTTCACCCCGCGCGAGCCCCCGGCGGAGGATCTGGCCGCCTACGTCTCCACGGGCGTCTCCACGCGCGCCTACGCCACGCACTCCGCCGTGCGGCTGCTGGTGCCGCTGCACGCGGCCGCCGAGCGCATCTCGCCGTCGGCCGGGACGCTGGAGGCGGACGGGGAGGACGCCTGCGTCCTGCGCAGCGGAGCGCCGAACCTGGAGGTGATGGTCGTTCACATCATGATGACCGGCCTGCCCTTCGAGGTGATCGAGCCCGCCGGGCTGACCGAGGAGATCAGGAGGATCCGGGACCGGCTCGATGCGGCTCTGGCGCGGAGCGCGGCGCCTGCTCCTTCGCCGCGTACTCCGGATGGTGCAGGTCGAACGCCGGGGACTCCGAGCGGATCCGGGGCAGCGCGTTGAAGTTGTGCCGGGGCGGCGGACAGGAGGTCGCCCACTCCAGTGAGCGGCCGTAGCCCCAGGGGTCGTCGGTCTCGACCTTCTCGCCGTACTTGGCGGTCTTCCAGACGTTGTAGAGGAACGGCAGCGTCGACAGGCCCAGCAGGAACGAACCGATCGAGGAGACCGTGTTGAGCGCGGTGAAGCCGTCGGCCGCCAGATAGTCGGCGTACCGGCGCGGCATGCCCTCGGCGCCCAGCCAGTGCTGCACCAGGAACGTGGTGTGGAAGCCGGTGAACAAGGTCCAGAACTGGATCTTCCCTAGCCGCTCGTCCAGCATCTTCCCGGTGAACTTCGGCCACCAGAAGAAGAAGCCGCCGAAGACCGCGAAGACGACCGTGCCGAACACGACGTAGTGGAAGTGCGCGACCACGAAGTACGAGTCCGTGACGTGGAAGTCCAGCGGCGGGGACGCCAGGATCACCCCGGTCAGGCCGCCGAACAGGAACGTCACCAGGAAGCCCGTGGCCCACAGCATCGGCGTCTCGAAGGACAGCGAGCCGCCCAGCATCGTGCCGGTCCAGTTGAAGAACTTCACGCCCGTGGGCACCGCGATCAGGAACGACATGAAGGAGAAGAACGGCAGCAGCACCGCGCCGGTCGCGAACATGTGGTGCGCCCACACCACGACCGACAGCCCGGTGATCGCCATGGTCGCGGCGACCAGCGTCAGATAGCCGAAGATCGGCTTGCGGCTGAACACCGGGATGATCTCCGTGATGATCCCGAAGAACGGCAGCGCGATGATGTAGACCTCGGGATGCCCGAAGAACCAGAACAGGTGCTGCCACAGCAGCGCCCCGCCGTTCGCCGCCTCGAACACCTGCGAGCCGAACCGCCGGTCCGCCTCCAGCACCAGCAGTGCCGCCGCCAGCACCGGGAACGCCAGCAGGACCAGGATCGAGGTGAACAGCGTGTTCCAGGTGAAGATCGGCATCCGGAACATCGTCATGCCCGGCGCGCGCATCCCGATGATCGTGGTGATGAAGTTGACCGCGCCGAGGATCGTCCCGAAGCCGGACAGCGCCAGCCCCATGATCCACAGGTCCGGGCCGACGCCGGGGGAGTGCACCGAGTTGTCGAGGGGCGCGTAGGCGAACCAGCCGAAGGCCGCGGGGCCGTCCGGGGTGAACAGCGAGCCGAGCACGATCAGCCCGCCGAAGGCGAACAGCCAGTACGACAGCATGTTCAGGCGCGGGAACGCCACATCGGGCGCGCCTATCTGCAACGGCATCAGCTCGTTGGCGAAGCCCGCGAAGCTCGGGGTCGCGAAGAGCAGCAGCATGATCGTGCCGTGCAGGGTGAACAGCTGGTCGTACTCCTCGTTGCTCATGATCTGCAGTCCCGGCCGGGCCAGTTCCGCGCGCATCAGCAACGCCATGACCCCGCCGGCCAGGAAGAAGCCGAACGCCGTGATCAGGTACAGATGCCCGATCTTCTTGTGGTCGGTGGTGGTGAGCCAGTCGACCACCAGCCGGCCGGCCCGGTTCCTGCCGCGCACCGGCCCAGCCGTCGCTCCCGCGGTTTCGGTCCCCATCGCTCGCTCGCCCCTTCGCATCGTCGCGCCCGGGTCCGCCGGCCCGCGTACCCGCGTGCCGGCGCCATGATGCTCGCGGGGAGACCCGCTCCGACAGGGGGCGTACACCGCCGATGTGCTGAATCCGTGAAAATTCCTATGCGGTGTCAGATGCCCTGCCGACCCCGGCCGGATTGCGCGGGGAATCACCCCTCTGGACCAAGCGCGGATCCCGGCGGCGGAGGTTTCCGCCGGGTAATTCGACGGGCTGCTCAGGAGCGCTGTGAATTCCGTTCGATTACCCCGGTACTCCCTGTGGAAACGCCCGTACGTGTGACTCGGTTCGGGGGAAACGCGGGCTGGCGGCTGTGACAGAAGTGTGACGGGACCCGGATACGGCCCTTACCTTGCGCTGCGCGGTAGCGTGGCGGCATGGCACCGATTCCCACTCCGCCAGCGGAGCCCCAGGACAGTCCGGACGGGTACGTCGGCCTCGACGCGGCGCTCGCCGAGCGGCTCGCCCGGGAGCGGGGGTGGGCGACGGTACGGTCGCTGCCGCCGGGCGCGATCATCACCATGGAGTACCGGGTGGGCCGGCTCAACTTCGAGGTGCGGGACGACGTGGTGACCCGCGCGTGGAAGGGCTGAGGGCCGCGCCCCTTCGGACATCTGCAGGGCGAAGGCCCCGTTTCCCTCCTCCGGGAAGCGGGGCCTTCGTCGTGGTGCGGGGCGGTTGTGCGTACCGGGCCCCGACGTCGGTCCGGGCCTCAGCCGCCGGTCAGCGGCCGGGCCGGCTGGGTGGTGCCGCGCGGCAGGCGGTGGTCGGTGTGCGGTGGGCGACGGCTGCCCACCGGGGTGACCGGGGTGCGTTCGGAACGCGTCGTGTGCGGTCCCGGGGCCAGATGCGCCAGCCCTCTGGAGGCACGGGTCGAGGCGGCCGGTTCGCGCGCCGGCGCGGGCTGCTCGGCTGGTGCGCGGGCGGGCCTGAGCACCACCGGCGCGACCGGGACGGCCGGTTCGGGCACGGGCCGGCTGCGGCGGGCGCGCCAGCGGTCGCGCAGGTCGAAGAGCGCCACCTCGGTCCTGGCGATCAGCGGCTCGAACCACGGCAGGGCGAGCAGGATCAGCAGGCCCGCGGCCCAGCCCAGCAGCACGTCGCTCAGCCAGTGCGTACCGAGGTAGACGGTGGTGAGGCCGACGCCCAGCGCCGTGATCGCGGACAGCGCCGACAGCCAGCGGCGCGCTCTCGGGGTGGAGGCCAGATAGGCCAGAATGCCCCACGTCACGACCGCGTTGGCGGTGTGGCCGCTGGGGAATATATCGCCGCCCAGGCCCATCTCGTTGGAGCCGATCACGGTCGCGTAGTGCGGACCGAGGCGCCCCATGCCGAGCTTGGCGGCGCCGACCGTGATGTTCAGCAGCAGCAGCGAGGTGGCCAGGGTGAGCAGCGGGCGCAGGGTGTGCTGCCGCCAGGAGCGCCAGCCTAGCCAGGCCGCGACCATCACCGCGGTGGGGCCGCGCTGGCCGAGCACCACGTAGTAGTCGAGGAAGGCGTGGATCTGCGGCCACTGCTGGTACGGCCGGAAGAACATGACCTGCCAGTCGAGCCGGACCAGCCAGGACGTGATCACCACGGCCCACACGATCGCCAGGTAGAAAGCCAGGGTCGCGGTGAACAGAACGACCCGGTGCCGGCTCATCCTTGGCACATCGATGTGGGCCGGTCGTTCCGGCTCACGGTCGAGTCTGGCGAACACCCGGTCCAGACGCCGGGTGAGGTTTCGTTCGGTACGCACCCAATCGACGTTACAGCGAGTGAGCTGTGTTCCCGGTCGAAACAGCGGCTTTGTGATGACGATGTGATGTGGGAAACCTCTCAAGGTCGGCCCGAATTCACGGCATTCCGCAATCCTGTGAGGCGGTTCCCTTCAATTCCTTTGATCATGCCGGGCGTTGTTTATACGGCGCTTATGAATGTGTTAACCCGGTCCTGGCGTGGAATTTTCCGTGGCGTCATCGGCCGGTCGCGTCGGTCACGGGGGACCGGAGCCGTTCAGCCAGAACGCCCCGTAGACCGCCGTGGCGACCGCCAACCCGGCCGTGACCAGCACCGATCGGGACGTGCGCAGCCGGGCGAGGGCGCCGGCGAGCGGCAGCAGCACGGGGAAGGCGGGCATCAGCAGCCGCGGCTTGGAGCCGAAGTAACTTGACGCGCACAGGGCGAGAGCGAGGACGACGCCCGTGTACACCAGCAGTTCGACCGGCTGGCGCTGTCGGACGCCGGTCACGTACAGCCACAGCAGCAGGGCTACTCCGATGATCAGACCGGCGCCGGCGAACGCGGACGGAATTGACGTGAACTTGTCGGCCACGAAGCGTGCGAACGCGTAGCCGCCGTCGAACCCATTGCGCCATCCGGCCTGAACGTCCAGGTATCCGAGCAATCCCTTCCCGGTCCGCCGCCCGACCCAGAGCACATAGGCGGCGGCGCCGAGCGGAGCGATCGCCATGCCGAGCGCACGGCGCCATGCGGGGGCGGGTGGGGCGACGGGGGCTTGGGTGACTTTCGAGGGCTCGGTGTTCGGTGGGTTGTGCGAAGCGTTCTGCGCGCCTGGCGTGCGCGCTGGGGCGTGCGTGTCCTCCGATGCGCCGGGTGTGTGCGCCGGGGCGTGCCCGTTGTCGTATGCGCCGGGCGTGCGCACCGCGCTCCGCCCCCATACGAAGGAGAGCACGCCCGCCACCCATACCGCCGCGACCACCGCCGCCCCCACCGGCCGGGTCAGCCCGGCCAGCGCCGCCAGCGTGCCCGCGCTGATCCACCGGCCGGTCAGCAGCGCGTACAGCGACCAGGCCGCCAGCGCCGTGAACAGCGACTCGCTGTACGCCATCGACTGCACGATCCCGACCGGCAGCACCGCCCACAGCAGGACGGCGCAGATCCCCACCCGGGGGCCGTACACCCGGTCGGCGACGGCGAAGATCCCGCAGGCCGCGGCGAGCGAGGCGAGCAGGCCGACGGCGAAACCGGAGTCCGCGTACGACAGCGGTGTGACCGCGTGTCCCAGCCGCTCCAGCCACGGCAGCAGCGGAAAGAACGCCAGATTGGAGTGCACGTCGCCGTTCGGCAGCCGCACCTCGTAGCCGTACCCCAGCTCGGCGACCCGGGTGTACCAGAGCGAGTCCCAGCGCGCGGTCAGCAGGGTGTACGCGCTCTTGCCGCGAGCGGCGCTCCACAGCGCCAGCACGACCAGCCCCAGGGCGCGGACCGCCGCATAGCCCAGGAGGGCGGGGGCCGCCCGGCGCAGAAGTGGGGTGTGGGGTGGGGCCACACGCGTCTCAAGATCGGTCACGGACTCGATTATCGACGGGCCGCGGAACCGGAACGGCCCCCGGGGCGTGGTCAAGAGGGAACGACGTGGTGTACGCCACACGGGTTCCGTCCCGTGTGTGAGAGGTCCGCCACGTGCCCCCGTGGCGAACTCGCGTACGCTGACGAGTCACCCGCGTGGGTTTGCGCGGGCCGGAGACCCCGCTCCTCTCCGGCCGTACGACAGGGAGTCCCCACCCCGTCGGTCCGCCCCGCGCGCGGCACATCTGGGAGGTACGTACATGTCCGGGACGACCACGGCTGCCCTACGGCCGCGCCGTCGGACGGCCGGGACCGGCGCCGGTGCCAACCGCTGGGTCGTCCTCGTCGTCCTCTGCGTCAGCCTGCTGCTCGTCGCCCTCGACGCCACCGTGCTGCACGTGGCGGTCCCCGCCGTCACCGAGGACCTCAAGCCCAGTGCCATAGAACTGCTCTGGATCGTGGACGTCTACCCGCTGGTCTGCGCCTCGCTGCTGATCCTCTTCGGCACCCTCGGCGACCGGGTCGGCCGCAGACGCGTCCTGCTGCTCGGTTACGGCCTGTTCGGCGTCGCCTCCGCCGTGGCCGCCCTCGCGCAGACCGCCGAGACGCTGATCCTCGCCCGCGCGCTGCTCGGCGTCGGCGGCGCCATGATCATGCCGGCGACCCTGTCGATCCTGCGTCAGGTCTTCCCCGACCGGCGCGAGCGCGCGCTCGCGATCGGCATCTGGAGCGCGGTGGCCGCCGTCGGCGCGGCCGTCGGGCCGCTGCTCGGCGGCTTCCTGCTGGAGCACTTCTGGTGGGGTGCGGTCTTCCTCGTCAACATCCCGCTGATGCTGGTCAGCCTGCCGGTCGGCCGGATCCTGCTGCCCGAATCGCGCGGTGACGGCAGCGGTCCCTGGGATGTCGTCGGCGCCCTGACGGCGGCCGGCGGTCTCTTCGGCGTCGTCCTCGGCGTGAAGCGGCTGGGCGGCGGCGAGGCACCGGCGAGCCCCTTCACCGTGCTGCCGCTGCTGGTCGGCGCGGCCCTGCTCTTCTTCTTCGTACGCCGGCAGCGCAGGCTCGCCCATCCGCTGGTGGACCTGCGGATGTTCCGCCGGCCCGCGTTCAGCACCTCGGTCGGCTGCATCGTGCTGGCGATGCTCGCGCTCGTCGGCCTGGAGCTGATCGCCGCCCAGTATCTGCAACTGGTGCTCGGGCTCTCTCCGCTGCAGACCGGCCTGAGGCTGCTGCCCCTGACCGTCGCGGCGATGGCGGCGGGCCTGGCGGGCGCGCGGATGCTGCGCCGCTTCGGGCCGCGCCGGATGGTCTGCTTCGGCTTCTGCCTCACCGCCGCCGCGGTCCTGGCGCTCACCGCGATGGGCGGCACCGACAACGCACCGCTGCTGCTCTCCGGTTTCGTCCTGCTCGGCTTTGGTCTGGAGACCACGCTCTTCGGGGCGTACGAGTCGATGCTCAACGAGTGCCCGGCCGACCAGGCCGGCGGCGCGGCCGCGATCGGCGAGACGTCGTACCAGCTCGGCGCCGGCATCGGCATCGCGCTGCTCGGCAGCGTGATGAACGCGGCCTACGCGCCGCATCTGCGTGCGGTGCGGGGCGTCCCGCGGGACGCCTCGGACGCGGCCGGGCACTCGCTCGGCGAGGCCTACGACGTCGCCGGCCGGCTGGGCGGAGCCACCGGGGCGGCGCTGCGCCGGGTCGCCCGGGACTCCTTCGTGCACGGGCTGCACGTGACGCTGCTGGTGAGCGCGGGGCTGTTGCTGCTGGGCGCCGTGATGGCGCTGCGGCTGCCGCGGGTCATGCAGTGCGCGGAGCCCGAGACGGCGGTGGAGGCGGTGGAGCTGCCCGCACAGCGGGAAGTGGCGGAGCACCGCGTCTCGGCCTGACGCGCCCGGCGTACTGGACGTGCGGGACACCCGCGCCGTAACGTCGGCGGCACATATGTGATTAGCGGTGCTAGTTTTCTGTGTGCCGGAGGGTGTCCCATGTCCGCGTCCGCGAAGTTGCCCCCGTTCGACCCCGCCGACCCGCTCGGCATCGACGACCTGCTGGAACCGGAGGACCTGGCCGTGCGGGACACCGTGCGGTCCTGGGCGGCGGACCGGGTGCTGCCGTACGTCGCCGAGTGGTACGAGAAGGGGGAGCTGCCCGGCATCCGTGAGCTCGCGAAGGAGCTCGGCGGGATCGGGGCGCTCGGGATGTCGCTGAGCGGCTACGGGTGCGCGGGGGCCAGTGCCGTGCAGTACGGGCTCGCCTGTCTGGAGCTGGAGGCCGCCGACTCCGGCATCCGGTCCCTCGTCTCCGTGCAGGGCTCCCTTGCCATGTACGCGATCCACCGGTTCGGCAGCGAGGAGCAGAAGCTCCAGTGGCTGCCCCGCATGGCGGCCGGCGAGGTCATCGGCTGCTTCGGCCTGACCGAGCCCGACCACGGCTCCGACCCCGCCTCCATGCGCACCCACGCCAAGCGCGACGGCGACGACTGGGTGCTGAACGGCCGCAAGATGTGGATCACCAACGGGTCGGTCGCCGGGGTGGCCGTCGTCTGGGCGCAGACCGAGGACGGCATCCGCGGCTTCGTCGTGCCCACCGACACCCCGGGTTTCTCGGCGCCGGAGATCAAGCACAAGTGGTCCCTGCGTGCCTCCGTCACCAGCGAATTGGTGATGGACGACGTACGGCTGCCCGCTACGGCCGTACTACCTGAGGTCACCGGACTGCGCGGACCGCTCAGCTGTCTGTCGCACGCCCGGTACGGCATCGTGTGGGGTGCGATGGGCGCGGCGCGCAGCAGCTTCGAGGCGGCCCTCGACTACGCGCGGACGCGGGAGCAGTTCGGCCGGCCCATCGGCGGCTTCCAGCTCACCCAGGCCAAGCTCGCCGACATGGCGGTGGAACTGCACAAGGGGATCCTGCTCGCCCACCATCTGGGGCGGCGGATGGACGCCGGCCGCCTGCGTCCCGAGCAGGTCAGCTTCGGCAAGCTCAACAACGTCCGCGAGGCCATCGAGATCTGCCGTACGGCGCGGACGATCCTCGGTGCCAACGGGATCTCCCTCGAATACCCCGTGATGCGGCACGCGACCAACCTCGAATCGGTGCTCACCTACGAGGGCACCGTCGAGATGCACCAGCTCGTGCTGGGCAAGGCGCTCACCGGGCTCGACGCCTTCCGGTGAGGCCCGGGGCGGGCAGGGCCGGCGAGCGGCCCTGCCTCAGCTCTGGTTGAAGAAGCCGTCCTCGCGATGGGCGGACGCCTCGCCGCTGATGATCTGGGTGTCGGCCGGCGTGAGCAGGAACACCCGGTTGGACACGCGGTCGATCGAACCGCGCAGCCCGAAGATGAGCCCCGCCGCGAAGTCCACGACGCGCTTGGCGTCGCCGGGCTCCATGTTGGTGAGGTTCATGATGACCGGGACACCGTCCCGGAACAGCTCGCCGATGACACGGGCGTCCCGGAAGCTGTCCGGGGTGACCGTGCCGATCCGGCGGCCCTTCTCCTCGGCCGTGTCCGAGGCCACCTTCACCCGGGGGTCGGTGACCCAGGCGTCCCCGGATTCGGAGCCCTCGGAGTACTCGTCGTCGTAGTAACGCTCGTCATCGTTGTCGTCGACGAGGCCGAGCCACGCACTCGCCTTGCGTACCGATCCCATGGACGCCTCCTCTCACAGCGGTCTTTTTCTGCTTTCCGCGTCCCTATGGTCATCCATGATGCGGACGGCGCGCCAAGTGGATAGACGCCGCGCGGGGGGTTTGTGACGGTACTGGTGCACAGCCGATCCGTCGAGAGTCCTTGTGCCCCAAGGGTCGTGACACATACGTCTGCTGACTGAGAGTGAAATATGATTGTCGGCGGCGGATGGGTGATGATCGGTGCGTACGGGTGAACGTCAACGTCGTACCACACCACGGGGGATCGTCGTGTTCGGAATCGTCAGACCGTGCTCTCATCGACTCGGCGAAAATCTCAAGGCCGAGTGGATGGCGCACTTGTGCGGACTCTGCCTCGCCCTGCGCCGCGATCACGGGCAACTTGCGCGGATCGTGACGAACTATGACGGACTTCTCATATCGGTCCTGACGGAGGCTCAGGCGGGCCGGACCGCCGACGGCCGGCGTACGGCCGGGCCGTGCGCGCTGCGCGGGATGCGCACCGCCTCCGTCGCCCAGGGCGAGGGCGCCCGGCTCGCCGCCGCCGTCTCGCTGGTGCTCGCCGCGGCGAAGGTGCGCGACCATGTCGCCGACCGGGACGGGCTGCTGGCCCGCCGGCCCATGGCCGCCGCCGCGCGCCGGGTCGCCGCGGGCTGGGGCAGGGCCGGTGCCCACAGTGGCGCCGCGGTCGGCTTCGACACCGGGGTCCTGGTCGAGGCCGTCGACCGGCAGCTCGGCCTGGAGACCCTCGCCGACCACGGCACCCCGATCCTGACGGTCACCGAGCCGACCGAGACCGCGACCGCCGCCGCCTTCGCCCACACCGCGGCGCTGGCCGGACGGCCGGGCAACGCGACCGCGCTCGCGGAGGCGGGCCGGCTCTTCGGCCGGCTCGCGCATCTGCTGGACGCAGTGGAGGACCAGCAGGCCGACGCCGCGTCGGGCGCCTGGAACCCGCTCACCGCCACGGGCACCTCCCGGACCGAGGCCCGCCGGCTCGCCGACGACGCCCTGCACGGCATCCGGCTCGCCCTGCGGGAGGCCGAGTTCGCCGACGGCAGGCTGGTGCATCTGCTGCTCGTGCACGAGCTGGAGCGTTCCGTGGACCGCGCGTTCGGCACGCACGCGTGCGGACACGCCCCCGAGGCCTCGTTCGGACCGCCGCCCGGTCACCACGCGCCGAACGCGCCCGGCCACCCGTACGGCAACCCCTTCGGCGGGCTGCCACAGCACCCGGACAAGCGGGGCTTCTGGGCCGGCTGCGCGGCCGCCCTCGGCCTGTGCTGCACCTGCAAGGTGTGCTGCGCCGACGAGTTCGAGGGCCCCTGGTCGCGGAAGAAGCGCCAGGGCTGCTGCGCCAACTGCGACTGCGACGGGTCGTGCTGCGAGGCCTGCCAGTGCTGCGAGTGCTGTGAGTGCTGCTCGTGCTGTGACTGCGGGCTGTGACCGTCCCGCTCAGTTCTTCAGTTCCGGCGGGCTGATCCGCGACCTGGCGATGGCCGAGCCCGTCGTGCCCCACTTCCTGAGGATCTTCTCGTACGTGCCGTCGGCCAGCAGCCGGTTCACCGCCGCCTGGAAGGCGGGCGCCAGCCTGGTGCCCTTCTTGAAGGCGAAGCCCACGTCCAGGCGGTGGTACTCGCCCAGGAACCTCAGGCCCGGCTGGTGGGCCACGGCGTAGCGCAGGCCGTTGATGGTGGACATCACCACGTCGCTGCGGCCCTGCTGCACCGAGGACCAGATCGCGCTGGGCTCGGAGTACGTCTGCACCTGGTACGGCTTCCTGCCCGCGTCGGTGCACACGTGCTTGTTCTCCTCCAGCGTGGCCTCGAAGGTCGTGCCCGCGCCGGTCGCCACGTTCAGCCCGCACAGCTGCCTCAGGTCGGTGATCCTCGTCAGCTTGCTGTCCTTGCGGGTGGCGAAGCCCTGGCCGTCGTTGACGTAGGTGACGAAGTCGACGCTCTTACGGCGTTCGTCGGTGACGCCGAAGTTGGACGCGCCGAAGTCGTACTTGCCGCTGTCCAGCGCGGGCAGGATCGCCTCGAAGCTCGCCTGCTCCACCTTCAGCCGGATGCCGAGCACCTTGGCGACCGCCTTGGTGAAGTCGACGTCCTGGCCGGTCAGCGTTCTGCCGTCGGCGAGATACGTGGTGCCGGGCGGGGTGCCGCCGACGCTGATCGCGACGGTGAGGCGGGTGGTGCCGGCGGGCAGCAACCCGGCCGCCGCCGCGTCCTTCCTCTCCGCGGACACGACGTCCGTGGTGGGCACGTCGCCGGACTTCGCCGCCACTGCGGAGGCGTCCGTGCCGCCCGAGCCGGAGCCGCAGGCGGTGAGGAGCAAGGTGACGGAAGCAATGCTGACAAAAGGTGCAAAAAGCCGCGTGCGCATCGGTGGCGGTCTCCTGGGAGCAGACGAGGGTGCAGAGCGCGAGGGGAGGGGTGCGCGTGTGAAGGCGAGGAAGCGAGAAAGTGGGAGAACGCGAGGGCGCCCGCCCGGAGGGCAGGCGCACGCAGGGGGTCAGCTCAACAGGAAGAAGACCACACGCGACCGAAGTCGATGTGGGAGCGGGTGACCAGCCACTGCTGTGGATGCATGGGCCAAGTGGAACAGGCATCCGGTTCCGCGTCAACTGACTTGAGACGTACGGCTCACAGTTCGGACAGCCTTGACAGCGGAGGCGAACGCCCACGTACTCTCGACGGACGGCCCTGCTGAGGGGCTCGGCCGTACCCGCGCCGCACGGCGCGTCCGTGTGAAGGCACCACCCGTGTTCTGACGTCTCTTCGCGTCACGGAGCCTTCGCATGTCATCCGACACCCTCGCCAAAACCCCCACTCCATCGGGGATTCCCGAACCCGCGGACGCCCCGCGGATCGTCCCGCAGCGCCGCTACGGCCAGTGGACGGCGGCCGTCGTCGTCCTCGTGCTGCTCGGGTTCGCCATCACCTCCGTCCTGCGCAACAAGGCGTTCCAATGGGACGTCGTCGCCGACTACTTCACCTCCGGCTCCATCCTGCGCGGCCTCTGGCTCACCCTGTGGCTGACCGCGGTCGTCATGGTCCTCGGCTTCGCCCTCGGCACCCTGCTCGCAGCGTTCCGGCTCTCCGCCAACCCCGTGCTGCGCGCGGTCGGCTGGGGCTATGTGTGGCTGTTCCGGTCGATCCCGATCCTGGTGCAGCTGCTGCTGTGGTTCAACATCGGGGCGCTGTACCCGCAGGTCTTCGGCGTGAAGACCGTCAACCTGCTCACCCCGGTCGCCGTCGCGATCGTCGGACTCACCCTGCACGAGGCCGCCTTCGCCGCCGAGGTCGTCCGGGCCGGCATCCTCTCCGTCGACCGCGGACAGATCGAGGCCGCCCAGGCGCTGGGCCTGAGCCGGTCGCGGCGCTGGTGGCGGATCGTGCTGCCGCAGGCCATGCGCTCCATCGTGCCGCCCGCCGGCAACATGCTCATCGGCACCCTCAAGGGCACCTCGATCGTCAGCGTCCTCGCCGTCAACGACCTGCTGTTCTCCGCCCAGTTGATCTACCACCGCACCTACCAGGTCATCCCGCTGCTGATGGTCGCGACCCTCTGGTACGCGGTCGTCACCTCGGCCCTCGGCCTCGGCCAGCACTACATCGAGAAGTACTACGCGCGCGGCACGGAGCACGCCCGATGAGGCCGCAGCTGGTGATCGTGGGAGCCGGGCCGCGGGGGACCGGACTGCTGGAGCGCATCGCCGCCAACGCCCCCGAGCTGTACGCCGGCCGGGGCCTCGACATCCATCTGGTCGACCCGCATCCGCCGGGCGGCGGCCGCATCTGGCGCCAGGCGCAGTCACCGCTGCTGTGGATGAACTCGCACGCCGAGGACGTCACCATGTTCACCGACGAGACGGTGACCATGGAAGGACCGGTGCGCGAGGGTCCCACCCTGCACGAGTGGGCCGGCCTCGACGGCGGCACCTTCGCCGG
This sequence comes from Streptomyces sp. NPDC050743, assembly GCF_044456925.1. Taxonomy (NCBI): domain Bacteria; kingdom Bacillati; phylum Actinomycetota; class Actinomycetes; order Kitasatosporales; family Streptomycetaceae; genus Streptomyces; species Streptomyces sp. NPDC050743. The sequence goes on along the minus strand of NZ_JBITGJ010000001.1, from coordinate 456,345 downwards.
CCGGCAGCTCCAGGGCCGCTATCTGCGCTGGGTGTACGAGCGCGCCCGGGCCGAGCTGCCCGAGGGCATCACCGTTCGGCACCATTCCCGGCGTGCCGTGCGGATCAGCGGTCCGCGCGAGGGCCGCCAGCAGGTGTGGCTGGAGGGCGACCCGCGTCCCTTCCCCGCCGACCTGGTGATCCTCGCGATCGGCCACCTGGACGCCCGACTGGACGCCGAACAAGGCGAGTTGGCCGCGTACGCACACGAGCACGGCCTGGTGCACCTGCCGCCCGACTTCACCGCCGACAGCGACCTGTCCCCGCTGAAGCCCGGCGAACCCGTCCTGGTGCGCGGCTTCGGGCTGGCCTTCGTCGACCTGATGGTGCTGCTCACCGAGGGACGCGGCGGGCGGTACGAGGGCGACACCTACATCCCCTCGGGGCGGGAGCCGGTGCTCTTCGTCGGCTCGCGGCGCGGCGTGCCGTACCACGCGAAGATCGGCTACGACTGGACCGGCGACCGGCCCCCGCTGCCCCGCTTCCTCGGCCCGGCCGAGGTCGAGGCCCTGCGGGCGCGTCCCGGCGGCCTCGACTTCCGGCGCGATGTGTGGCCGCTGGTGGAGAAGGAGCTGGGCTTCGCCCACTACCACCGTCTCTTCACCGCCCACGCCGAGCGTACGGCGACTCCCTGGGCCGACTTCGAGGAGAAGTACGCGGCCGCGAGCGACGTCGCCGAGGTGCGGGCACTGGTCGCCGCCGCCGTGCCGGATCCGGCCGACCGGCTCGACCTCGCCGCACTCGACCATCCGCTGGACGGGGTGCGCTACGCCTCGCACGAGGACTTCCAGGAGGGCCTGCGGGGCTATGTCGAGGCGGACCTGAACCGCCGGCACGACCCCTCCTACAGCGCGGACCTGGGCGTCTTCCTCGGGCTGCTCTCCGTCTACGGGCAGCTCGTCCGGCTGGGGAACATCGGCCCCTGGTGGCACGGCTTCTTCAGCTACCTGGCGTCCGGGCCGCCCGGACCCCGGCTGCGGCAGATGCTCGCACTGTCCCGGGCCGGCCTCCTCAGGTTCGTCGGCGCCGACATGACCGTCACCGCCGAGGGCGGGCTGTTCCGGGCCACGAGTCCCACCGTGCCAGGCTTCTGCGTCGAGGCCCGGGCGCTGGTCGAGGCCCGGCTGCCCGAGCCCACCGTCGGACGGGCCCGCGACCGTCTGCTGCGCGCACTGCACACCGACGGCGCCGCCGAGACCCCCGACGGACTGCTCCGGGTCGACCCCGGCGACGGCCGGATCCTCGATCGCGCCGGGCGTCCGCATCCCCGGCGCTTCGCGCTCGGCCCGTACACCGACGCCCGTACCCCCGGCGCCTTCACCCGGCCGCGCACCGGAGGGGCCGCGTTCCGGCAGAACGACGCCACCGCCCGGGCGGCGCTGGCCTTCCTGAGCACCTCACTCGAAAGGGAACTCGCGCGATGAGCGTCATGGTCGACATCAGGTCGGTGCACAAGAGCTTCGGCCCGCTCGCCGTCCTCAAGGGCGTCGATCTCCAGGTGCGCGCCGGCGAGGTGACGGTCGTGCTCGGCCCCTCCGGCTCCGGCAAGTCCACGCTGCTGCGCACCATCAACCATCTGGAGAAGGCGGACCGGGGCCAGATCAGCGTCGACGGCTCGCTGATGGGGTACCGGCGCGCCGGGGACAAGCTGCACGAGCTGCCCGAGCGCGAGGTGCTCAGACAGCGCACCCGGATCGGGTTCGTCTTCCAGAACTTCCACCTCTTCCCCCACCTCACGGTCCTCGACAACGTCGTCGAGGCCCCGGTGTCCGCGCTGAAACGCCCCCGGAAGGAGGCGGTCGAGGGTGCGCGCCGGCTGCTGGAGCGGGTAGGGCTCGGCGACAAGGCCGACGCGTACCCCCGGCAGCTGTCCGGCGGGCAGCAGCAACGGGTGGCCATCGCGCGGGCACTCGCGCTGGAGCCCAGGCTGCTGCTGTTCGACGAGCCGACCTCGGCGCTCGATCCCGAGCTGGTCGGCGAGGTCCTCGACGTCATCCGGGACCTGGCGGCCCAGGGCACCACGATGATCGTCGTCACGCACGAGATCGCCTTCGCCCGTGAGGTCGCCGACACGGTGGTCTTCATGGCCGACGGCAGGATCGTCGAACAGGGGCCGCCGGCCGAGGTGCTGGACCGGCCCCGGCACGAACGGACCCGGGCGTTCCTGGCGAAGGTGCTGTGAGACATGGGCGCCTCGTACGGCCGTGGGCCGCTGCACCTCGCCGCCGCCGTCGATCTGCCGGACTGTCTTCGTGCCGAACCGTACGTCGAACTGGTCCGGCTGGCCGAGCGCGGAGGACTGGACTTCGTGACGCTGGACGACTCCTTCGCCCGGCCCGGGCCCGATGCGCTCGCCGTGCTGTCCCGGGCGGCGCCCGCGACCCGGCGCATCGGCCTGGTCCCGACCGTCACCACCACCCACACCGAGCCCTTCCGGGTGCAGGCGGCCGTGGCGACGCTGGACTGGGTCAGCCGTGGGCGGGCCGGCTGGCGGATCGACGTGTCCGCCGGTGAGGACGAGGCCCGGCTCTTCGGCCGCCGGACCGCGCTGCCCGTCCGGGAGCTGTGGCAGGAAGCGGGCGAAGTCGCCGAGGTGGCGGCGAAGTTGTGGGACAGCTGGGAGGACGGCGCCGAGATCCGGGACCGGCCGGCCGGCCGCTTCCTGGACCGGGACAAGCTGCACCACGTCGACTACACCGGCACCGCCTTCTCGGTCCGGGGCCCCTCGACCGTGCCCCGGCCACCGCAGGGCCACCCCGTCCGCCTGGTCGACGCCACCGAGCGCCAGGCCCGTACCGTCGCCGCCCGGTACGCCGACGTGGCCCTGGTCCGCGCCGCGACCCCGGCGCAGGCCACCGCCGTACGCGACGAACTGCGCGCTCGCGCGGCCGAGTCGGGGCGCGACCCGGACACCCTGCGGGTCCTGGTGAGCCTGCTGGTCGACCTCGGCGACGGGGAGCACGCGGCCGAGCCCGGACACGGGGGCGGGGGCCCGCGGGCGACCGGGCGGGGCCCGCTGTACCGGGGCGGCCCGGTCGACCTGGCCGAACTGGTCGCCGGCTGGCACGCCGACGGTGTCACCGACGGCTTCCACCTCGTGCCCGTCGAGCCACGCCGTGACCTGGAGCGGCTGGTCAACGGCACGGTGGCGCTGCTCCAGCACCGCGGCCTGTTCCGCACCTTCTACCCGGGCAGCACCCTGCGCGAGCACCTGCGCCTGGCCCGGCCCGCCAACCAGTACGCCGTGACCGGGGGGAACACCGTGACCGGGAGGAACGTCATGACCGGGGGAACGTCATGACCGTACGACCGCGGATGCATCTGGCGGTCCGGTTCCCGGCGGCCGAGGACACCGCGGTCTGGTCCGCTCCCCGCACCGGCTCGCGGATCGCGTTCCCCTCCTGCGAACACCTCGCCCGCACCGCCGAACGCGGGCGGTTCGACTTCCTGCTGCTCGACGAGGGGCTGCGGCTGCCCGAGCACCGGGGGCGGCCGCACGACCTGGACCCGGTGGGATGGCCCGAGCCGGTCACCGTACTGAACGCCCTCGCCGCAGGCACCACATGGCTCGGGCTCGCCGCCACGGCGGACACCGCCTTCGGCGAGCCGTACGAACTCGCCCGCAGAATCGGCACGCTGGACCATCTGAGCGGGGGCCGGGCGGCCTGGCGGGTGGCGGCCACGCCAGACGCCGCCGGGAACTTCCGCCCCGGCGCCCACCCGGAGCGCGCCCCCCGCTCCACGAGGATCGCCGAATTCGTCACCGTGACGAAGCTGCTGTGGGACTCCTGGACACCCGACGGGACGCCCCGCCCGTTCACACACCGGGGCCGGCACTTCGACCTCGCCGGCGCGTTCGGGCTGCCGCGTTCACCGCAGGGGCGGCCCGTGGTGATCCAGGGCGACGAGTCCGAGGAGGCACGGGAACTGGCCGCGGCCACGGCCGATGTGCTCCTCACCCGGCACGGCTCATGGGAGACGGCCCGCGCCCGCCGTGCCGAGGTCCGGCGGCGGCTCGCGGCGCACGGCCGTGCGCCGCAGGACCTGAAGATCATGCCCGCTGTCACCGTCGTCCTCGGGGACACCGCCGCCGAGGCGCACGAGCGGGCCGCCGGAATCAGACGGCGACTGGTCACCCCGCAGTACGCGCGGTACGTGCTGGAGCGGCTCTGGGGCGTGGACCTCTCCGGCCACGACCCCGACGGCCCGCTGCCCGGGATCGCTCCTCGGAGCGGGGACGGCGAAACCCTGGCACGCGTCGGGAGATGGCGGGCGCTGGCGGAGGCGAAGGGACTCTCCAGCCGGGAGACCGTGATCGAGGCGAGCGGCGGCCCGTCCTTCGTCGGCACGCCCGACTCGGTCGCCGCCGACCTCGACGCCCATGTCCGCGAGGGAGCGGCCGACGGTTTCGCTCTCGCGGCCGACGGACTGGAGGAGTTCGTGGACCGGGTGGTGCCGCTGCTCCAGGAACGTGGCGTGTTCCGTACGGAATACCAGGGCGCCACTCTCCGCTCCCATCTCGGGCTGGATCACCCGGTACGGGAAGCCCGACCGCAGATGACGCAGAAGAAGGGAAAGATGGCATGACGACGGACGCGGCCGATGCGTGGAAGCAGTGGCACGAGCAGCGGGTCGAGAGGGTCTCGGAGCCCTACGGTCCGCTCGCGCTGACCGCCACGCACTGGGTCGAGGACTTTCCGGACGGGCGAATTCCGGCCATTCCCGGGACCTGGGTGGCCGATGGGGAGGGCGTGGTGCTCACCGCCACCGAGGCCGACGGCCTGAGCGTGGACGGGCGGCCGTTCGCGGGTGCGGTCCGGCTCGCCGCCGACCGCGGGCCGGCGGCCGAGGCGCGCGTCGCGCTGGGGGAGAAGCGGCTGGTCGTACTGGTGCGCGAGGGCGTGTGGGGGGTGCGGGTGTACGACCCCGGGTCCGCTGCCCGCCGCGCCTTCGAGGGCATCGAGGTCACCGCGTACGACCCTCGCTGGTCGGTGCCGGGGCGGTTCACGCCGTACGACGACACCCGCACCGTGCGGGTCGGCAACGCGGACGGGCGCGAGCGGGGGCTCGCCCTCGCCGGTGAGCTCGCCTTCACCCTGGACGGGCGGGAGCTGACGCTGCGGGTCGCACAGCAGGGCGACGGGCAGCTGTGGGCGGTGTTCGCCGACGCCACCAGCGGCGACACCAGCTTCCGGTTCCGTTTCCTCCACCCGGCCCCGCCGGACGCCGAGGGGCGCACGACCGTCGACTTCAACCGCGCCCAACTCCCGCCGTGCGCCTTCGCCGACCACTTCATCTGCCCGTTCCCGCCGCCCGGCAACCGACTGGACGTGGCGATCGAGGCGGGGGAGCGCGCGGTGAGCTGACATCGGCGTGCGCTGACCGGACGTCAGGGGAGCACCGGGCAAAGGTGGTTTAAAAGCCAACGGCCGAAAGGCACTCTTGTGCCGACCGGTCGTTCGGCCGAATACTCCCCCCAGCGCTGGTCAGGGGGCATGCGTGTGCGGAACCCGGTCACCCCTCCTGGCTGCGCCTCACGGGCCCCGACCCCACGCGGGCCCCCGACTTCCCTTGGGAGGGAACGAAAAGTGAGGATCAAGCGCACCACTTCCGGCAGCGGCACCGCCAGACGGACCCGGCTGATCGCCGTGGCCACCGGCTTCCTGGCCGCGGCCGCCTTCGCCGCCCCCACGGCGAACGCGAGTGACGCCCACACGTTCAGCGCCGCCCAGCTCAGCAAGGCCGACTCCGCCGTTCTCAAGGCCGACATACCCGGTACGGCCTGGGCTGTGGACAGCAAGACCAACCGCGTCGTCGTCACCGTCGACAGCACGGTGTCCAAGGCCGAGATCGCCAAGATCAAGCGGCAGGCCGGCACCGACGCGGGCGCGCTCACCATCAAGCACGCCCCCGGCAAGTTCAACAAGCTGATCACCGGCGGTGACGCCATCTACGGCGGCCAGTACCGCTGCTCGCTCGGCTTCAACGTGCACAGCGGCAGCACGTACTACTTCCTCACCGCCGGTCACTGCGGCGAGGTGGCCTCCACCTGGTACAGCAACTCCAGCCACACCACGGTGCTCGGCACCAACGTCGGCTACAGCTTCCCGGGCAACGACTTCGCCCTGGTGCGGTACACCAACTCCTCGATCTCGCACCCGAGTTCCGTGGGCAGCCAGTCCATCACGAGGGCGGCCACGCCGTCCGTGGGCACGACCGTGTACCGGCGTGGTTCCACCACCGGTACGCACAGTGGCCGGGTCACCGCGCTGAACGCGACCGTCAACTACGGCGGCGGTGACATCGTCTACGGGCTGATCCAGACCACGGTGTGCGCCGAGGGCGGCGACAGCGGTGGTCCGCTGTACGCGGGGACCGTGGCCTACGGTCTGACCTCCGGGGGCAGCGGTGACTGCACCTCCGGCGGTACGACGTTCTTCCAGCCGGTGACCGAGGCGTTGAGCTACTACGGGGTCACGCTGCCGTAGCGAGTCCGACTCCGGCTTCCTCGGAGCCCCCGCATGCCTTGTGGTGTGCGGGGGCTTTCTCGTCGGTGCGGGGATGTCTGGTTTCGGCCAGGCGGTGTCGTTGCCGTTCGGTGTGGGTTGCGTGTGTGTCGTGTTTGCTGTGCGAACGTCCCTGGCGTGACCATCCACGGTCACGTAGAGAGGGGTGTGCAAGCCCTCTCTACGCGCGTCCTGAAGTCAACCTTGTGTGCTCCCTGTGTCGTTCGGAAGAGTGGGCGCTCGTCAACCAGCCTTCCGGCCTGTCAGGTCCCCCACGGCCTGGCCTGCCATCCCCCCACAGGAGGACGTGAGTTGAAGCACCGACGCATACCCAGGCGGCGGATCGCCGTGGCCGGTGCGGGAATCGCCGCACTGGTCGCCGCGGGTGTCACCTTGCAGAATGCGAACGCCAGCGAGCCCGCGAAGTCGGCTCCGGAACCGAAGGTCCTGTCCGCTCCGGCGGCCGGAAACCTCGCCTCGACGCTGCTGAAGAACCTCGGCTCCGACGCCGCCGGGAGCTACTACGACGCCCGGGCCAGGAGTCTCGTCGTCAACGTGCTCGACCAGGGCGCGGTGAGCGAGGTCGAGGCGGCCGGAGCCAAGGCGAGACTCGTCACCAACTCGCCGGCCGCGCTCGACGGCGCGCGGACCACGCTGAAGAAGGACGCGACCATACCCGGGACGTCCTGGGCGACCGACCCGGTGAGCAACAAGGTCGTCGTCACCGCCGACAAGACGGTCTCCGGCGCGCAGTGGACCAAGCTGAGCAAGGTGGTCGACGGGCTCGGCGGCAAGGCGGAGCTGAGGAGGTCGAAGGGGGAGTTCAAGCCCTTCATCGCCGGTGGTGACGCGATCAGCGGGTCCGGCGGGCGCTGCTCGCTCGGGTTCAACGTGGTCAAGGACGGGCAGCCGTACTTCCTGACCGCCGGGCACTGCACCGAGGCGATCTCCACCTGGTCGGACTCCAGCGGCCAGGAGATCGGGCAGAACGCGGAGTCCCACTTCCCGGGGACCGACTTCGGGCTCGTGAAGTACACGGCGCAGGTGGACCATCCGAGCGAGGTCGACCTCTACGACGGGTCCACGCAGAAGATCACCGGTGCCGCCGAGGCGACGGTGGGCATGAAGGTGACGCGCAGTGGGTCGACGACCCATGTGCACGACGGCACGGTCACCGGGCTGAACGCCACGGTGAACTATCAAGAGGGCACCGTCAGCGGTCTCATCCAGACCGATGTGTGCGCCGAGCCGGGTGACAGCGGCGGGTCGCTGTTCTCGGGGAGCAACGCCATCGGGCTGACCTCCGGGGGCAGCGGTGACTGCACCTCCGGCGGGGAGACGTTCTTCCAGCCGGTGACCGCTGCGCTGTCCGCCACGGGGGCGCAGATCGGCTGACGCCTTTTGGGTGTGCGTGCGTTTCGAGGAGTCCCGTCCCCCGGGTGCGCGGGGGCGGGGCTCCGTCGTATCCCTGGTGGGCGGTGTTTGCGCGGTGGGAGGCGGTCGAGCGGATGTCGTACACGTGTTCGAGAATGAAGGGTATGGTGGGGGTGGAAATAGGGAACTGATGTTCGACAGCTGTTCGGGGCTCACGACTGCGGGAGGTGCGCGTGCCGGGCTTCGCGCATCTGCACACCGTCTCCGGGTTCTCCCTGAGGTACGGGGCATCCCATCCGGAGCGGCTGGCGGAGCGTGCCTCGGAGCGGGGGATGGACGTGCTCGCCCTCACCGATCGGGACACCGTCGCGGGGGCGGTGCGCTTCGCCAAGGCCTGTGCCCGGGTGGGGGTGCGGCCGGTCTTCGGGGTGGATCTGGCGGTCGGCGCGGCCGAGGCCGTGCCCCGGACGGGGGTCCCCCCGCTCGAGCGGAGCCGGGGGGAGAGGCGGAAGGCGCCGGTGCGTGGTGGGGCCTTCGTGGACGAGTCGGCTCCTCGTGTGATCTTTCTCGCCCGGGACGGCGCCCGGGGATGGGCCGACCTGTGCCGGATCGTCACGGCGGCGCACGCGGGAGCGGGTGTGCCCCTGCTGCCCTGGCCGGACGATCACGGCGACGGCCTGACCGTGCTGCTCGGTCCGGAGTCGGACGTGGGTCGCGCCCTTGCCGCGGGGCGTCCCGACCGGGCCGCGCGGCTGCTCGGCCCCTGGCGCGAGGTCTACGGCGACGCGCTGCGTCTGGAGGCCGTCTGGCAGGGCCGTGAGGGTACGGGGCCCGGCTCGCTGCGGCTGGCCGCCCGTACCGTCGGGTTCGCCGCCGAGCAGGGGATCCGGCCGGTGCTCGGCAACGCCGTCCGGTATGCCGATCCGGGGGCGGGGCCCGTCGCCGATGTGCTGGACGCCGCGCGGCGGCTGGTCCCGATCGACCCGCGCGAGGAGCTGGACTCCGGCGAGGCCTGGCTGAAGGACGCGCAGGCCATGCTGCAGGTCGCCGAGCGGGTCGTGGAGGCTGCCGGGTACCGGCGGGACACCGCCCGTCGGCTGCTGGAGCAGACCCTGGCCACGGCCGCCGAGTGCCGGGTCGACCCCGAGGGGGATCTCGGTATCGGGACCGTTCACTTTCCCGAGGCGCGTCTGGTGGGTGCCGGGCGGCGCACCGCCCAGCGGGCCCTCGCCTCGCGGGCGGCGGCCGGGATGGTGCGGCTCGGGTACGGCGGCCGGCGCGCGTACTGGGAGCGGATGCACCACGAGCTGGACATCATCGCCCATCATGGCTTCGCCTCTTACTTCTTGACGGTCGCTCAGGTCGTCGACGACGTGCGGAGGATGGGGGTCCGGGTGGCCGCTCGTGGTTCCGGGGCGGGCTCCCTCGTCAATCATCTGCTGGGTATCGCGCACGCCGATCCGGTCGAGCACGGGTTGCTGATGGAACGCTTCCTGTCCAAGGAGCGTGTGGTGCTGCCCGATGTCGACATCGATGTGGAGTCCGCCCGGCGGCTGGAGGTCTACCGGGCGATCATCGGCCGGTTCGGCGAGGAGCGGGTGGCGACCGTCTCCATGCCGGAGACCTATCGGGTGCGCCATGCCATCCGGGATGTGGGTGCCGCCCTGTCCATGGATCCGGGTGAGATCGATCGGGTGGCCAAGTCCTTTCCGCACATCCGGGCCCGGGACGCGCGCGCCGCGCTGGAGGAGCTGCCCGAGCTGAAGCGGCTCGCGAGGGAGGTTCAGCGGGAAGGGGAGCGGTACGGCAGGCTGTGGGAGCTCGTCGAGGCGCTCGATGCCCTGCCGCGCGGCATCGCCATGCATCCGTGCGGGGTGCTGCTGTCCGACGCCTCGCTTCTCGCCCGTACGCCGGTGGTGCCCACCAGCGGTGAGGGGCTGCCGATGTCGCAGTTCGACAAGGAGGACGTGGAGGACCTCGGGCTGCTCAAGCTCGATGTGCTGGGCGTGCGGATGCAGTCGGCCATGGCGCACGCGGTCGCCGAGGTGGAGCGGGTGACGGGCGAGCCGGTCGACCTGGACGCGCTGCCGGCCGGGGATCCGGAGACGTACCGGCTGATCCGGTCCACCGAGACGCTGGGCTGCTTCCAGATCGAGTCGCCGGGGCAGCGGGATCTGGTGGGGCGGCTGCAGCCGAGCACCTTTCATGATCTGGTCGTCGACATCTCGCTGTTCCGGCCCGGACCCGTCGCCGCCGACATGGTGCGGCCGTTCATCGAGGCGCGGCACGGGCGTGCGCCGGTGCGCTATCCGCATCCGGATCTGGAAGAGCCGTTGCGCGGGACGTACGGCGTCGTCGTCTTCCACGAGCAGGTCATCGACATCGTCGCCATCATGACCGGGTGCGGGCGGGGCGAGGCCGACCGGGTGCGGCGGGGGCTGTCCGACCCGGAGTCGCAGGGGCGGATCAAGGTGTGGTTCGCACAGCAGGCGGCGGCTCGGGGGTACAGCGCGGAAACGATTGGGCGGACCTGGGAGATCGTGGAGGCCTTCGGGTCGTACGGGTTCTGCAAGGCGCACGCCGTCGCCTTCGCCGTACCGACCTACCAGTCGGCCTGGCTGAAGGCCCATCACCCGGCCGCCTTCTACGCCGGGCTGCTGACGCACGACCCCGGGATGTATCCGAAGCGGCTGCTGCTGGCGGACGCGCGGCGGCGCGGGGTGCCGATCCTGCCGTTGGACGTGAACGTGTCGGGGGTCGCCCATCGGATCGAACTGGTGTCTGAATCGGGTGAGTGGGGACTGCGGCTCGCCCTCTCCGATGTGCACGGCATCGGCGAGGCCGAGGCGAAGAGGATCGCGGACGGGCAGCCGTACTCCTCCCTGGTGGACTTCTGGGAGCGGGCGCGGCCGAGCCGGCCGCTGGCACAGAGGCTCGCCCAGGTGGGGGCGTTGGACGCCTTCGGCGCCAACCGACGGGACCTGCAACTGCATCTGACCGAGCTGCACCGGGGTGCCCGGAGCGGTGGCGGCGGCCAGCTGCCGTTGGCGGGCGGGCGGAAGACCGCGCCGGCGGGGCTGCCGGACCTGACGTCGGCGGAACGGCTCGGCGCCGAGCTGGGTGTGCTGTCCATGGACGCCTCGCGCAATCTGATGGACGACCACCGGGAGTTCCTGAAGGAGCTGGGCGTGGTCTTCGCGCGCCGGCTGCGCGAGGCGCGGCACGGTGAGACCGTGCTGGTCGCGGGCGCCAAGGCGGCCACCCAGACCCCGCCGATCCGCTCCGGCAAGCGGGTCATCTTCTCCACGCTGGACGACGGCACGGGGCTGGTCGACCTGGCGTTCTTCGACGACTCGCACGACGCGTGCGCCCACACCGTCTTCCACTCGTGGCTGCTGCTGGTGCGCGGGGTGGTGCAGCGGCGCGGTCCGCGCAGCCTGAGTGTGGTGGGCTCCGCCGCCTGGAACCTCGCCGAGCTGGTGGAACTGCGTGCCGAGGGCGGTCTCGACGAGGTGGCGGCGCGGCTCGCGGAGCCCGTGGCCGAGGGAGCGGGGGGCGATCCGACCGGTGGGCGGCGGATCCAGCTGCCGACCGGATACCAGATGCATCCGTGGGCCGACCTGCGGCCCGCGGGGCAGGAGGCGGCGCAAGGGCCTGCTGCCGTACGGAAGTTGTGGCACCAGAGTCCGGGGAGTGCGGGATGACCATTCTCTGCGTACGTTTCCAGCCGCCGCCGACGCACGAGGCGGCCCTGCCGGGACTGCTCGGACTGCTGGAGGACTTCACCCCGGTCGTCCAGGCGCTGCCGCCGGACGGGGCGCTGGCCGATCTGCGCGGTGCCGAGCGGTACTTCGGGCGCGGCGCGGTGGAGCTGGCCTCGGTGATCCGGGTGCGGGCCCTCGCGTTGTACGGCGTCGACTGTGTGATCGGCGCCGGTCCCGGCCCGGTGCTGGCCCGCGTGGCACAGCGCGACGCCCGGCCCGGCGTGACGTGTGCCGTGCCCGAGGACCCGGACGGCATCGCGGAGTTCCTCGCCGAGCGGCCCGTGTCCGCGCTGCCCGGCGTCGGCACGGCGACCGCCCGCACCCTGAGCGAGTACGGCCTGGACACCCTGGGCCGGGTCGCCGGTGCGCCGCTGTCCACGCTCCAGCGGCTGATCGGCGCGAAGGCCGGCCGCGAGCTGCACGAGAAGGCGAGCGGCATCGACCGGGGGCGGGTCGTGCCGAACTCCGTATCGCGGTCACTGGTCACGGAACGCGCCTTCGACCTCGACGAGCTGGACCCGGACCGGCACCGCAGGGCGCTGCTGTCCGCAGCCGAGGAGCTGGGCGCCCGGCTGCGCGCGGTGCGGAAGGTCTGCCGCACCCTGACCCTCACCGTGCGCTACGCCGACCGGTCCTCCACCACCCGCAGCCGCACCCTGAAGGAGCCGACCGCGCACTCGGCGGCCCTGACCAGGGCGGCCTACGGCATGTACGAGGCGCTCGGCCTGCAGCGCGCCCGGGTCCGCGCGTTCGCCCTGCGCGCGGAGGGCCTGGCCCCCGCCGACCAGGCCTCCTACCAGCTCGCCTTCGACCCCGTGGACGACAAGGTCCGCCGTATCGAGGAGGTCGCGGACCGCGCGCGGGCGAAGTTCGGGCCCAGGGCGGTGATGCCGGGGGCGCTGGGGCGTGGCGGCGGCTCCACGTCGGTCAGTTGGCCCAGGGCGGCGTGATGCGGGTGCCGTCGGCCAGCTCCGCCTGCAGGCCGACGGAGGTGGTGACCCAGGACAGCGCGGTGTGATCGGTCGGGTTCTCCAGGGCGAAGGTCGTACCGGGGTTGACGATCACCGTGTCGCCCACGCCGATGCGCTCGGTGCGGCCGTCGAGGGTGATCAGCAGTTCGCCCACGAGTAGATGGAAGATCTCCTCGCGGTTGACGGTGTGGGCGGGCGCCTTGGTGCCGGCCGGGATCTCCCCGCGCCAGGCGCACAGCTCCTTGCTGCCGGTGAGCGGGGTGGCGTACGAGACGAAGCGGGCGCCGTGGATCTCATGGGTCGTGGCCTCGGAAGAGCGGACGACGGGCATGCCGGGTTCTCCGTTCAACTGGTCAAGCGGCTTGACTATATGGTCAATCTACTTGACCAACTTGTCAACGGTGTTTCAATGCCTCCGTGCAGAACTCCGAAGCCATGGCCCTGTCCGCCGCCCTGCTCGCCGCCGCCGGCGACCTCACGCAACGCATCCATGACGGGGTGGTGGCACGCGGGTTCGCCGATGTGCGGCCGGCGCACGGCTTCGCCTTCGCGCGGCTCGCCCCGGACGGGGCCACCGTCACCGACCTCGCGGCGCACCTCAGGGTGACCAAGCAGGCCGCGAGCCAGCTGGTGGACGAGATCGTGCGCAAGGGATACGCCGAGCGGCGGCCGCATCCGCGGGACGCGCGGGCGCGGCTGGTGGTGCTGACCGAGCGCGGCTGGGCCTGTACCCGGGCGGCGGAGGCGGCGGCGGCCGAGGTCGTGGGGCGATGGGCCGAACTGCTGGGTGAGGGTGAAGTGCGCGTGTTGGGGGAGCGTTTGGCGCGGATCGCTCCCTATGGTCCGGTGAGGCCGGCCTGGTGATGATCCGTCAGGGTCCGGTGGTGCTCCGGTTATCACTGGAAGTTTTTACTGACGCGTAACTTCACACGTGCGCTACTCGACCGTAACTTGACGAATGAACAGCATCCTCGTGATCCGGATCACAGGGTAAGGCCTCCACCTCCCTTGAGCCGCAAGGAGATCACACGATGCTGCCTTGGAAACGAGCGCTCAGACCGCTCGCCGCGCTGCTCCTCACCGCCGCCGTAGCCACCGTTCCCGCCGCCATTGCCGCTGCCGCCGACACGGCCCCCTCCAGTGGATGGAACGACTTCTCCTGCAAGCCCTCCGCCGCCCATCCCCGCCCGGTCGTCCTGGTCCACGGCACCCTGGGCAACTCGGTCGACAACTGGCTCTCCCTCGCCCCGTATCTGAAGGACCGCGGATACTGCGTCTACTCCCTCGACTACGGCCAGCTGACCGGCGTCCCCCTCTTCTACGGCCTCGGTCCCATCGACAAGTCGGCCGAGCAGTTGTCGGCCTTCGTGGACAAGGTGCTCGCCGCGACCGGAGCCGCCAAGGCCGACCTGGTCGGTCACTCCCAGGGCGGCATGATGCCCCGCTACTACCTGAAGTTCCTCGGCGGAGCCGGCAAGGTGAACGCCCTCGTTGGCCTGGCCCCCGACAACCACGGCGCCACGCTGAGCGGCCTCACCAACCTGCTGCCGTACTTCCCCGGCGCCTCGGACCTGGTCAAGGCCACCACCCCCGGCCTCGCCGACCAGATCCCCGGCTCCGACTTCCTCGCCAAGCTCAACGCGGGCGGCGACACCGTCCCCGGAGTGCACTACACGGTCATCGCCACCAAGTACGACGAGGTGGCCACCCCTTGGCAGAGCCAGTACCTGAGCGGCTCCGACGTCCACAACGTCCTGCTCCAGGACCTGTGCCCGCTCGACCTCTCCGAGCACGTCGCCATCGGCCTGTTCGACCGGATCGCCTTCCACGAGGTGACCAACGCGCTCGACCCGCCCCACGCCACCGCCACCACCTGCGCGTCCGTCTTCAGCTGACGCGCCGCCGGGGCCTGTCCGACCTGAGCCGCCGGACAGGCCCCGGAACCTCAGCGGCGGTGGGCGCCGTCCGCCGAGCGCCGCCGCACCGACAGGAACAGCGCCGCCGAACCGAGCGCCAGCGCCGCAGCGCCGCCGATCGCGGCGTAGCCGGTTTGGGCGGAGGTGCCGGTCTCGGCGAGGTCGTGTGAAGGGCCCGCCGCCTTGGGCTCGTTGGGCGGGGTCGAGGACTGCTGCGAGGGCTGTTGCGAGGGCTGCCGGGCCGGCGCGCTCGCGGTGTCGCCGCCGTGACCGTGGTGCCGCATCGTCGACTTGTCGGCACCGGCCGCTATCTGCCGGTCGGAGGGCGCGGAAGCCGTCGGAGCGGGGCCGCCGCCCGCGCTTCCCGCGCCAGCGCCGCCGAAGTCCACGTCCGAGCAGGAGTAGAACGCCTCCGGGCTGTCCGAGCGCTGCCAGATCGCATACAGCAGCTGCCGGCCGGTCCGTTCGGGAAGCGTGCCGGGGAACGTGTAGAAACCGCCCGCGGCGACCGGGTCCGTGACCGTCGCCACCGGGTGCTCCAGGTCCAGCTCGGACCAGGCCGGCGGCTTGGCGGGGTCGTAACCGGGCTTGGTGAGATAGACCTTGAAGGTGCCCTTGTGCGGCGCCGTCACCCGGTACTTGAAGGTGTACGGCCCGCTGTGCACGCTCGTCGCCGGCCAGTCGGCGCGGGGCAGGTCGAGGCCCTTGAACTCCTTGTTGTTCGCGCTGCACAGCTTGCCGTCCGGGATCAGCTTCCGGTGCTGCCCGGCGGCGTCGCCGATCCGGATGCCGTTCCAGTCGTACAGCGCCTGCGTGCCGCCGGCCGCCTTGCACGCGGCCGACTTCGGGCTCTCCGGACCCTCCGCGTAGCACTGCGAGACACGGCTGACCGGGTCGCCCATCGAACCGTGCGCGGACGCCGGAGAGGTGGCGAGCGCGGTCAGGGCGAGGGGCGGCAGACCGAGCACGGCGACGACGGCGGCCGTACGACGGGCACGAGCGGGCATGCGGAACTCCTCGGCGAACGGTCCATCGGTGGGGGCGGAACCCGGGGGAACCGGGGGAACTCGGGTGGAACCCGTGGGGGGTGATCCGAAACTAGCCCCAAGAAACCGCGGAATCGCCTGCCGGAGACGGACGGAGGAGATCCTTATGGTGCCGTTAAGGCCGGACTAACCGGGGGCTCAGGAAGAGGGGGAGGAACCCGGTGGCCCACCTGTGCCCAAGCAGCGCGACTGTCCGCGCCCGTTCAGGTTCGTTCGCAGTCGGACGCCCCGGACGGCTCCCCGATTGGCTCGCGGCAGCGCGTGCACCGGGGAACCGTCCAGACGATGTCTCAAGCGTGCTGCCACCGATGACATGCGCCAGAAGCGCCCACCATGCGCCCTTGCGCCGAGCCTCACCACAGCGGCCCGAACCTGTCCTGTCGTCTCGGCGACCGGCCCGGTTCATACGGTCTACTCAGTGCCGCGGCCGGCGGCTCAGAGCTCGTTGAACTGGCGCTGCGGGAGTCCGTACTGCTGCGCTATGGGGTTCCACAGGGCGGCAGCCTTCTTCTTGGCGAGGGTCGCCTGGTCGCTGGCCGCGTTGCCCTGGTCGGTCTGGTCGGTTTTCGTCGCGTGGCCGTTATGGCAGCCGCTGGCGCCGGCCGCCTGGTCGGCCCAGGCGGCGTAGTGGTTGTCGGCGGCGGCGGACGCCTTCCAGGCCGTGGTGAGCTGGGCCACCAAGTCGCCGTGATCGGGTAGTTTGTCGAAGGTGAGCCGGGAGAGCTTGGTGACCAGGTCGTCGCGCCGGCTCGCGGCGGTGCGCAGGTCGGTCGCCGAACCAGCGAGGTCGCTGCACTGTTTGATGGAGGCGACCGCGCCGATCACCGCCGTGCGGCTGCTCTTGCTCGACCGCAGTAGCGCGTCGAGCGACTTCGCCTGGGCCTGCGCGGTGTCCGTCCCGGACTGGCCGCTGCCCGAGGTGGCGGAGGTGTCGGCGGTCGGCTGCTGGTCGTTGCCGCCGACGTCCAGCGTGTTGCCCACGACAATGCCGATCAGGGCGAGGCCGGCCACGCCGATGCCCATGAGCGCGGCCCGCGACAGACGCCGGTCTCCGGCGGGAGCCGGATCGGCGTACCCGGCGTCGAAGCCGGCCCCATCCGGGCGGCCGTCGTCGTCGCTGTAGCCAGATGGTTGCGGGGGCTGCTGGACGAACGCGGGACGCGGCTGCTGCAGCGTCGGCAGTGCGGTGGTCGGTGCGCTGTCCGTGTAGCCGCCGTACCCGTATCCGACGGTGCCGAGCGCGGCCATGGCGGCGACCGGCCGGCCGTCGAGGTGCGCCTCGATGTCCGCGCGCATCTCGTCGGCGGACTGGTAGCGGTAGCCAGGATCCTTGGTCAGCGCCTTCAGGACGATCGCGTCCACCTCGGGGGGGATCTCAGGGTGGAAGAAGCTCGGCGGTTGCGGGGCCTCGCGTACGTGCTGGTAGGCGACGGCGACCGGGGAGTCGCCGATGAAGGGCGGCCGAACGGTGAGCAGTTCGTAGAGCAGGCAGCCGGTGGAGTACAGGTCGGAGCGGGCGTCAACGGTCTGGCCCATCGCCTGTTCCGGCGAGAGGTACTGGGCGGTGCCGATCACCGCGGCAGTCTGCGTCATCGTCATGCCGGAGCCACCCATCGCGCGCGCGATGCCGAAGTCCATCACCTTCACCTGGCCGGTGCGGGTGAGCATCACGTTGGCGGGCTTGATGTCCCGGTGGACGATGCCGTTGCGGTGGGAGTAATCCAGCGCCTGGAGGATGCCGACGGTCATCTCCATGGCACGCTCGGGCAGCAGCTTGCGACCGCTGTGCAGCAACTCGCGCAGGGTCGAGCCGTCCACGTGCTCCATGACGATGTACGGGATCAAGACGCCGTCGACGAAGTCTTCGCCGGTGTCGTGGACCGCGCAGATCGCGGGGTGATTGAGCGAGGCGGCTGACTGGGCCTCCCTGCGGAACCGGGCTTGGGACGACGGATCGCGGGCGAGCTCCGCCCGCAGCGTCTTCACCGCGACAGTGCGGCCCAGGCGGATGTCATGGGCGAGATGGACCTCGGCCATGCCACCACGGCCGAGTATCGCGCCCAGCTCGTACCGGCCGCCATGGCGACGCGGCTCTTCCATGGTGAGCCCCCCTGCCTCTCCCCTTTACGGAGCCTCCCGGAGCCCGAACCTTCGGCCAACTGGATTCGGGGAGGCGATGAAGCCCTCGCTAATCGCTTCGACGTGCGGTGACCGCAACGGCGATGGCGCGATCTTAGCCCGGCCTCCACCGTTCGGCTCGCCCCGGTGATCAGGCAGAGCCTCCGGCGCAGCGCATGGGCGAGGCGGGGCATCTCAGAAGCCTTCCGCTTACCGCTCGGCAGGCTTCTGGCCTATTGGTCGAGCTGGGAGGCGATGAACCCCGGACATCCCCATCGGCCGTGTCTCCTGGCACCCCTGGCTGGGTACTCTCCGGCGGGGACTTGGTGCTGTGGACCGACGTCACCATCGAGGTCGTCGAGGCCGAGGCGTCGCGGCGCATCGTCGAACACAACGTCAGCGCTGCTGGCCGGCGCCGGGCCCGCGGGACCTACGTCATCGACCCGCTGCCCGCCGGCGGGAGCCGTGTCCCGTTCACGTACGCCTGGGTGCGCGCCCCGCCGGCCGACCGGCTGCCGGCCGCCGTCGTACGGACCACCATGCGGCGCGCCAACCGCACGGTCATGCGGCGCCTGGCCGCCGAATCGGCTCGCCACCTGTCCGCCGCCGGCTCCTGACGGCGCGGGCCGCCCCGCTGACCGAGGGGTGCCCGTACCGGGCTCGGGCGGATAGCGTGCGTCCATGATCGAGGAGAACCCGGAGCGTGTGCGGCCGGCCGGCGCCCAGGACGTGCCGGCCGTCGCCGCCGTGACGGACGCGGCCTACCACCCCTACATCGAACGCATCGGAGTGGTGCCGCAGCCCATGGAGGCGGACCACGCCGCGAACGTGGCCGCCGGGAAGGTGTTCGTCACCGGGGAGCCCGTCCACGGACTGGCCGTGATCGAGGCGTTCGCCGGCCACCTCTTCCTGGACAGCATCGCCGTCCATCCCGACGCCCACGGCACCGGCGTCGGACGGCGGCTGCTGCGTTTCGTCGAGGCACGCGCGCGTGAGCTGGGCCTCGGCGAGATCAGGCTCTACACGAACGCGTTGATGTGGGAGAACCAGGAGATCTATCCGAAGTACGGATACGAGGTCGTGGAACGCCGTGTCGACGGCCCCTACGACCGGATCCACTACCGCAAGCGGCTGGACTGAAACGGCCCTGGCGGGGTCAGCCGTCGGGCCACCAGGTGCGCGCGATGTCCTTGCGCACCTCGGGACGTTTCGCGGGGTTATCGTCGGCCTCTTCGCGGATTCGGCGGCCGTCCGTCTTCTTCAGGGGCTTCTGCACGGTTACGCGGCGCATGGCTGCCTCCTTCAGTGCCTACCGTGTTTCCGTGTTGTCACGGTGGTAGACGCTTTTGGCGAGAGTTCCTCATCGGAGCCGGGTTGTCAGTGGCGGCTGTCACTCTTCGGGTATGACGAACGTGAATGACGACACAGGTGCGACGGGTACCCCGGAAGTCGACTGGGACGCCGAGGCCGGCGCCTTCGACGACGAGCCGGACCACGGCCTGCGCGACCCCGAGACCCGCGCGGCCTGGGCGGACCGGCTCCGCTCCTGGCTGCCCGAGCGCCCCGCCGACGTCCTCGACCTCGGCTGCGGCACCGGCAGCCTGTCGCTCCTCGCCGCCGAACAGGGACACCGGGTGACGGGCGTCGACTCGTCCCCGGCCATGGTCGAGCGGGCCCGCGCCAAGCTCGCCGGGCGCGACGCGGTGGTCCTGCGCGGAGAGGCGGCCGCTCCACCGGTGGGGGAGCAGCGCTTCGACGTCATCCTGGTGCGACACGTCGTGTGGACCCTGCCGCAGCCCGGCCGCGCCCTGCGGCACTGGCGGGACCTTCTGCGCCCCGGAGGCCGTTTCGTGCTGATCGAGGGCGTGTGGGGAACCCCGCACCCCACAGGCATCCCCGCCGACCGCCTCACCGCACTCCTGGCACCGCTGAGCCCGGACGTGCGCGTGGAGCGACTGTCCGACGACTCGCTGTTGTGGGGGAAGCCGGTGGAGGACGAGCGGTACGCGGTGGTGGCGGCGGTGTGAGGCAGGGGGCGCCTTCCCGACCGGGGTGTCAGGTCAGCAACCGGTGGAAGTCGCCGGTGCGGGCCAGTGCCTCCAGTTCGTCGAGTGCGGCCACGGCGGCGGACGCGGCCCCGGGGTCCGTCTCCGTCAGGCCGCTCTGCGCGAACTCGTCCTCGTCCAGCCGCCGTACGTCCCCGCCGTCGGCGGAGCGCCACAGGTCCAGGTCGAGGTCCTCCACGACCAGTTCACCGCCGGTACGGACCGCCGGTCTGGTGATGTCGCAGTACCAGCCCTTCACGGTGCCGTCGGCGGCGCGCACCTCCTTCACCGAGTACCAGCGGTCCCGCCAGTAGTACTCGGTGAAGACGTCGCCCGCCTCGAAGCGCACGAAGCCGAAGTCGCGGACGCCGGAGCCCGCCCAGGGCGCGCGTACGGCGATGCGGGTGCCGTCGTCATCGAGCAGCTCGGCCGGGTAACGGATCTTCGTCCGGCCCGCCTTGACCAGGACGACGTCCAGCCGGGCCGTCGGTTCAGCCGAGTTCGCGGACATAACGCACCTCCGTGGCGCAGATCTCGTATCCGAGCCACTTGTTGATCGCGATCATGGGGCCGTTGCCGGTGTCGTTGCCCGTGTAGGCCTCGGTGATGCCGGCCGCCCGGGCCCGGTGCAGGGAGTGGATCTTGGCGAGCTTGGCCAGGCCGCGCCCGCGATGCGACTGGGCGGTGCCGGTCATCGCGGAGACGTAGCGAGTGCCGCCGTCGGTGTAGGCCACGCTGAAGGCGACCGGCCGGCCCTCGACACACGCGGCCACCGTCAGGTCGCGGTCCAGCAGCGGATGCTTCCAGTACTGCTCGACCCAGGCCTCATAGTCGCTCAACTCGTGGTCGACGTCCCCCGGTTCGTCCAGCATCGTCTCCGCGTCCAGCTCGAACAGCGGGCGCGGGTCGGCCGTGAAGTCCGCGGCCGTGCGCAGCTCGACGCCCGGCGGGGTCTGCGGGACGGGCGGGAGGGAGGCGCTCGCCAGGCCGAGGCGCAGGAAGTGGGCGGACCGGCTGCCCCGGTAACCGTGGCGTTCCGCGAAGGCGCGGTTGGCCGGTTCGTCGAGGACCCAGCTGAGCAGCCTGGTCGCTCCCTGGGCGGCGAGGTGCTCCTCGGCCGCCCGCAGCAGGAGCCCGCCGGCGCCGCGACCGGTCCGGTCCGGCCGGACGTAGATGTTCACCAGGCCCTGGCCCGGCTCGGCGCTGTCGTGCGCCAGGTGGACCTGGGCGGTGCCGATCACCTCGCCGTCCTCCTCCGCCACCAGCGGGCGGTAGCGCGCCTCGGGCGGCATGTGGAGGGCGTCGTGACGGATCGAGTCCGAGGTGAACAGGATGTACGGAAGGGCGAGATGGCGGACCCGGACGAAGCCTTCGGTGTCGGCCGGGACGCCGGGGCGGAGGTCGCGCACGATCACAGTCATGGGGATGCACCGTACGGCGATACGCGCCGGGGATGCCTCTCATTTTCCGGCGGGTGCGCGACAATCGCCCCGTGAGCCTGAAGATCCGCATCGACGACAGCGCGCCCCCGTACGAGCAGGTGCGGGCGCAGATTTCCGAGCAGGCGCGGTCCGGGGCGCTGCCGGTGGGGTACCGGCTGCCGACCGTGCGGGGGCTGGCCGAGTCCCTGGGCCTCGCGGTGAACACGGTGGCCAAGGCGTACCGGGCGCTGGAGGGCGACGGGGTGATCGAGACGCGGGGGCGCAACGGCACGTTCGTGGCCGCCGCCGGCTCGGCCGCGGAACGTGAGGCCTCCCTGGCGGCTCAGGCGTACGCCGAGCGTGCCCGGCGGCTCGGGCTGACCGAGGACGCGGCGTCGGCCGCCGTGCGCGATGCCCTTCGGGCGGCCTACGGAGAGGGCTGAGGAGAGTCCGGCACCTTCCCCAGGGCATGGGTCAGCGCAGGCTCGCCGGCTCCGGGACGCGCGTCACACGCAGCCCCGCCCGGTCCGCCGCCCTCCCGAACGTCACCGCGTCCCGTACGGCCGCACCCCCCGGGTCGTTGTTGAAGTACGCGTACACGTCCTCCGCCCGCTCCCAGGTCGTCGCGATGCGGTCCACCCACGTCTCCAGGGACCGCCTGCCGTAGCGCGGCCAGGGGTGGGCGCGGCCCTGGTGGAAGCGGACGTAACCCCAGTCGGTGGTGCGCCACAGCGGGGTGACCGGGCGGGCCAGGACGTCCGCCCAGCACAGGGCCGCGCCCCGGGCCGACAGGACGTCCCGTACCTCCCGTGTCCACCAGGAGTCGTGACGAGGCTCGACCGCGACCCGCGTACCGGACGGGAAGCGGGCCAGGCAGGCGTCCAGCAGTTCCGGGTCCGCGCGCAGGGTCGGGGGGAGCTGGAGCAGGACCGGGCCCAGGCGGTCGCCGAGGCCCGCCGCGTGGCTCATCAGGCGGTGGACCGGTTCCTCGGGGTCCTTCAGGCGCTTGATGTGGGTCAGATAGCGGCTGGCCTTGACCGCGACCACGAAGTCCTCCGGGACCCGGTCCCGCCACGCCTCGAAGTTCTCGCGGGAGGGGAGACGGTAGAACGCGTTGTTGATCTCCACCGTCGCGAACAGGCGCGTGTACTCCTCCAGCCACAGCCGCGCCGGGACCCCGGCCGGATAGACGAGGTCCCGCCAGTCCTTGTACTGCCACCCGGAGGTGCCGACGAACAAGGTCACAGCACCATCAAAGCACTACAGGTACAGGCCCGCGTCCGCGCCGTCCCGCGCCCCCGGCACCGAGGTCGGCGCCGTGCCCCGGCGCAGCGCGAACAGCTCCGCCAGCGTCGCCCCCTCCCGCCCGATGGCGTCCTCCCGGCCGTCGGCGTCGCCGCCGAGCCAGTTCACCGCCTCCCGATGGGTCAGCTTGCCCACCTCGATACGGGCCAGGCAGCGGCCGGGGCGGACCACGGCCGGGTGCAGGCGCTCCAGGTCCTCGTTGGTGGTGACGCCGACCAGGACGTTGCGGCCCTGGCCGAGCAGGCCGTCGGTGAGGTTCAGCAGCCGGGACAGGGCCTGGCCCGCGGTGTGCTTGGCCTCGCCGCGGATCAGCTCGTCGCAGTCCTCCAGCAGCAGCAGCCGCCAGCGGCCCTTGCCGGGGCCGTCCTCCTCGCCGATCGCGATGTCCATCAGGTAGCCGACGTCGGAGAAGAGGCGCTCGGGGTCCAGGACGCAGTCCACCTGGCACCAGTCGCGCCAGGAGCGGGCCAGGGTGCGCAGGGCGGAGGTCTTGCCGGTGCCCGGAGGGCCGTGGAGGAGGAGCAGACGGCCCGCGATGTCCTCCGGGGTCGTCTTCATCAGGCGGTCCATGGCCTCCGCCACGGGTGCCGTGTAGTTGGGCCGGACCTCCTCCCAGGTGCCCGCGGAGATCTGCCGGGTGGTGCGGTGCGGGCCGCGCCTGGGGGAGACGTACCAGAAGCCCATCGTGACGTTCTCGGGCTGGGGCTCGGGCTCGTCGGCCGCGCCGTCCGTGGCCTGGTCGAGGACCTTCTTGGCCAGTTCGGCGCTGGTCGCGGTCACCGTGACGTCCGCGCCGCGGTTCCAGCGGGAGACCAGCAGGGTCCAGCCGTCGCCCTCGGCGAGGGTGGCGCTGCGGTCGTCGTCCCGGGCGACGCGCAGCACCCGGGCGCCGTCGGGCACCAGGGTCGCGCCGGAGCGGACCCGGTCGATGTTCGCCGCGTGCGAGAACGGCTGCTCGCCCGTCGCGAAGCGGCCGAGGAACAGCGCGTCGACGACGTCGGACGGCGAGTCGGAGTCGTCGACGTGGAGCCGGATCGGCAGAGCGTCGTGTGGGTTCGCAGACATGCGGCCATGATCCGGCACGGATGCGCTCGGCGCACGGCATTTCCTCCCCTTGTTCCGGGTGTTCCAAGACTGTTCCGGGTGTTCCCAAGACCTGCCGGAGGCGTTGCCTCCGCCGTTACTGTTGTCCCCGATGGGGCGTCATGGGTGGGATTCGGATACTCGGCGGTGGCGGCTCACCGCCCTGCTCGGTGTGGGCGTCGCCGCGCTGGCCCTCGCGGTGACCCTGTTCGGCACGCTGTCCGGCGGACCCGGTACGGCCGGCACCACACGTGACGGCGAGAAGGTGCACGGCACCCCCGCCCCTCCCGGCGCCAAGCCGGAGCCGTACGTCGGCTGGGGGTTCACGCACACCCAGTACAGCGCCGACGAGGGCGCCGGCGCGGCCACCGCGCGGGTGAGGCAACTGCTCGGACAGGACGCCGGGCTGGCGCAGAACCAGCACATCATGGGCTGGGGCGCCGACAATCCCGAACCGGTGAAGGGGCACTACGACTTCGGCGCCCTCGACCGCCGTGTCGACTTCGTGCGCGCCTCCGGCGGCACCCCGGTGATCACCCTGTGCTGCTCCCCGGACTGGATGAAGGGCGGCAAGGCCGGGGTCGACAACACGGACTGGAGCAAGGCCGCCCTGGAGACGGCGCCCACCCCCGACCACTACCAGGACTTCGCCGACCTCGCCGCGACCGTGGCCCGGCGCTACCCGGACGTGAAGCACTTCATCGTCTGGAACGAGTTCAAGGGCTTCTGGAACGACGCCGATTCCCGCTGGGACTACGAGGGGTACACGAAGCTGTACAACCTCGTGTACCGGGCGCTGAAGAAGGTCGACCAGGACATCATGGTCGGCGGCCCCTACCTGGTGATGGACAGCGTCGACCCGCGGGACCAGGACGCCTCCACCGCGCTGAAGGGGCCCTGGGGCGCCATGGACCAGCGGGTGCTCGACGCCTTCTCCTACTGGAACACGCACAAGGCGGGCGCCGACTTCACCGTGGTCGACGGCTCCAGCTACACCCGCGACGACGAGATGCTGCCCGACGAGTTCGCGGCCACCGACAAGCTGACGGCGGTCAGCGCCTGGGTACGGCGGCAGACCCACGGGCTGCCGCTGTGGTGGGCCGAGTACTACGTGGAGCCCGGCGACGGCAACGACGACCGCAAGGGCTGGTCCGAGCAGCACCGCGTCGCCGTACAGGCCACCGGGATGATCGCCATGGTCAAGGGCGGCGCCGAGTCCGGCTTCTACTGGAACCCGGAGGAGAAGACGGGCACCGGCTGCGCCGGCTGCCTGTGGACGCCCACCGACGGCTCCGACGGGGGCAGGGCCCTGCCCATGTACGACCTGGTGTCCCGGTTCGCCGAGGCGTTCCCGCCCGGCACCAGGTACGAGACGGTCCGGGTCGCGGCGGACGACGTGCCCAATGTCCGGGTCCTGGCCGACAGCAGGACCGTCCTGGTGGTCAACACCCTCGACCGGACCATCAGCGCACAGGTCGACGGTAAGCGGTTCGACCTGCGTGCGTACGAACTGAAGTGGCTCGACCGCTGACCGGCCGAGCCGCCCTCACTTCATGGTCAGGAACCGCTGCACCAGCGAGGCCAGCACCACCGCCAGCAGCGGCAGCGAGAACCAGAACGAGCCCTGCAGCAGCCGCAGCTGACGTACCCCGGGCCGGACCGCGACCCGTACGACCTCCCGCCCGGCCAGCAGCAGGATCAGCACGACGGCGGCCAGCGCGCCGACCACCGACCACGGGGTCCAGGTCACCTGGGGTCCGATCGGCCCCGGATGCGGCCCGGGCACCGCGCCGGCCGGCCGCTCGCGCAGCGCGAACAGGGTGACGTCGTCGTTGACCAGGACCTTCGTCAGCTCCTGCCGGTTGTCCAGGTTCTCGATCAGCCGGGGCTCCCAGGTCGCGGAGTAGCCCGCGTCCAGCTGCAGATAGGTCACCTGGCTGCGGTTGATCATCAGATACGAGTTCGGGCCGGCGTCCTTGAGCGCCTTGACCAGGCCGGACACCAGCACCGGGTCGGTCGGGGCCAGAGTGGGCACGTAGTTCACCCGCTCCATGTCCTTCGCGCCCCAGGGCATGGCCGGGGTCACGTCGTTGACCGTGTCCTGGGTCAGCCACAGCAGCCGCAGTGTCGGCTTGTCATGGGCGTACACCCAGTTCATGGCCGCGATCTCGCCGGGCCGGGTGCGCTCGAAGGGCTCGTTGCCCCAGCGGGCCACCAGGAAGCCGCCCATCAGCAGCAGTCCGGCCAGCAGCGCGGCCAGCGGGGCGAGGCTGATCCGGTCCTT
Source organism: Streptomyces sp. NPDC050743 (assembly GCF_044456925.1). Lineage (NCBI taxonomy): Bacteria > Bacillati > Actinomycetota > Actinomycetes > Kitasatosporales > Streptomycetaceae > Streptomyces > Streptomyces sp. NPDC050743. The sequence goes on along the minus strand of NZ_JBITGJ010000001.1, from coordinate 430,474 downwards.
CTCGCGCTCCTTCGCGGTGACGCCGGTGCGCGGGAAGAGGGCGAGGGCGCCGAGCAGGGCCGCGCCGGGCACCGCGAACATGAAGACGCGCAGCGCCATCTCACCGCCGTACGACTGCATGCCGAAGCCCAGGAACGGCACGAAGGTGAGCACCAGCAGCGAGCGTTCGCGGTAGCGGTGGAAACGCCGGCGCCACCAGCCCCAGCAGGCGAAGGCCAGCACGGAGCCGGCCAGCAGCACCCGGGTGTACAGCACCAGCTTGTGCGTCGAACTGCCGCCCTGGATCCGGCCGGAGACGGACGTGGAGACATTGCTGCCGACGCCGCCGACCCCGCCGAACAGGTCGTCGAAGTGTCCGGACCAGTACGGCTCGGCCATGAAGCCCACCCACGCCGCGACCAGCACCGCGAACAGCAGCGGCAGCCCGCGCGGTTCGGAGCGGCCGAGCAGGACCAGGGCGGCGAGCACGCCGAGCATGACGAACGGGGTGAGCTGGTGCGCGGGCACGCTCGCCGCGTACAGGCCGATCAGCACCAGCAGCAGCACCGCCCGCTGGCGGCGGTCGGCCGGTTCCACCTCGGCCTCGCCCGGGCGGAACTTCGTCCAGATCACGCGCGGCGGGCGGAACCAGACCAGCAGGATCGCCACGAACATCAGGTACAGGAGGTAGGTGAAGCCCTGCGGGGAGAAGTAGTCCTGGCCCACCCAGCCGCACAGCACGAACAGCCACACGCCGGTCCACTTCGCCCGCCAGCTCGCCCGCAGGGACCGGGTGAGCAGGAACATCGGTGCCAGATAGGCGAGTTGGACGGCCGTCGGCCACCAGCGGATGACCTCGGTGAAGTCGGTGACCCCGCAGGCCCGGCCGACGAACGCGGCCACCGCGAAGAAGCCCGGCCAGCTCCAGCGGGCGTCCAGGTCCGGTACGGCGGACCCGGTGCGGTCGATGTAGTCGATGAACCCGAGGTGCTGCCAGGCCGTCGGGAAGCGCGGCTCGGTCTCGATCACCGCGGGCAGCGCGTGCAGCGACACGACGGTCGCCAGCAGGGTGAGCAGCAGCAGCGCCCGGTGCTCACGGCGCAGCCAGAGCAGCGCGGCGAAGACGGTCACCAGCAGGGCCGCCCCGACCAGCGTCGGCAGCGGCAGCACCGAGACCAGTCCGAGTCCGCCCATCCGGTCGAGGTCGGCCTCGCCGAGCCGGAGCGCGGGCACCCAATACAGCAGCAGCGCGGCGATCAGCAGGCAGCCGAGCACCACACCGGTGCGGGTGGGCAGCAGCCGCTGCCGGAGTGACGCCGGGGCCGGCGGTTCGCCGGGCATGGGCTCGTCCGGTACGGCGGGGTCCGCCGGCTCCTGCGCGAGAGGCGCGTCGATCTCCGCCATGGGGTCGATCCTGCCGACGGACGCCTCCAGTTCCTCCTCGGTGAACGGCGCGTCGACCTCCGCCGCCTCCGCCTCCCGCAGCAGTTCGGCCTCGGCGGGCCCCAGCGAGGCCTCGCTGCCGGGCTCCCGCTCCTCCACCGGGAGCCCCACCGGACGCGCGGGCGGGAGTATCGGCGCACCGGCGGGCGGGGTGCCGGGGCCCGGGCGGACGTCCGGACGGCGTTCCACGTGGTCGAAGTCGACGTGCACGCCGAGCGCGAGGGTGTCGGAGTCCAGCGCCCAGGCCGGGCTGTGCCGGCGCGCCGGGGAGGCGGGCGGGAGCTCGCGGGCCCCGAGGTCGGCGAGGTCCCCGTCGGGTGCCGCCGTGTCGGGCACGGCGTCGGCCGCGGTACGGATCGTCCTGAAGAGCCTCGGCGCGGCGATCGCGGCGATCACCGCCAGGCTGACGGCCTCGGCGAGACCCGCGCCGGTCAGCCCCATCCGGGGCAGGAGCAGCAGGGTCAGGCCGAGGGTCAGCACGCACAGCAGGCCCTGCAGCCAGGCGAGTCCGGCGGTGCGGCTGCGCGCCCGCAGCACCGCGAAGTACGTCTCGATCACGACCCGCAGCACCGAGCCGACCGCGAGCCAGCGCAGCAGCGGGGTCGCCGCGTGCGCGTAGCCCGAGCCGAACACGCCGAGGATCCAGGGCGCGCCGGTGATCCACAGGGTCGCGATCGGCAGCATGATCCGGGCCATCCGCTTCAGCGCGGCCCGGGTGTTGGCGGCCAGCCGTCCCGGGTCGTGCGAGCCCTCGACCGTGAGGGACGCGCCCATGTTGATGGCGAGCAGGTCGGTCGTGCCGCCGATGGTGGTGGCGATGTAGAAGTAGGCGTTCTCGGCGGAGCTGACCTGCGCGGCGACGATCACCGGGACCAGGTAGATCACGGCGAGCGAGAACAGCGAACCGGTGTAGTCCCCGGCCAGGAACCTGCCGACCTGCTTCAGCGTCGGTGGCTCGGCGCGTCCCTCGGTCGTCCTGACGTGCCGGGGCACCAGCCGCCGGAACACCAGCCAGCCCAGCGGCACCACCGAGGTGGCGATCGCGGCCACCCAGGACACGAAGACACCGGTGGTCGGGATGGCGACGGCGAACGCGACGAGCAGGGCCAGCTTCACCGCCGAGAACACGGTGTTGCCGACCGGCACCCAGGTCGCGCTGCGCAGCCCGGTCAGCACCCCGTCCTGCAGGGTGAGCACGTTCCAGGCGATGACGGCCGCGATGAACCCGAGCCCGTTGACCGTCCCGTGCAGGAAGCGGTACGACGGCCCCCAGGTGTCCAGGGTCAGCAGGAAGACCCCCGCCGCGAGCGCCACCAGCAGCGAACTGCCCGCGTAGGTACGGAAGATGAGTTTGCCGGTGCGGTCCCCGGCGACCGGGATGAAGCGGGCCAGGGCACCGGTCAGGGTCACCGCGGTCAGCCCGGCGAGGAACTTCATCGCGGCGATGGCGGCCGAGCCCTGCCCGACCGCCGAATCGGAGTAGTAGCGTGCCGCGGCCAGCCAGAAGCCGAGTCCGAGGACGGCGGAGATGCCGGTGTTGAGCATCAGCGCGTAGGCGTTGCGGAACAGCGGGTTGCCGCCGGAGGACCGGCCGGTTCCGGGCAGCCGGAGGCGGCGCCCGGACTTCCGGGGCGTCTCGGCGCCGGTCGTCGTGGACTCGGTCGTGGTGGTCGTGTCAGACACGGGAACGGATGGCCTTCCGGCGGACCTGACGGGCTCTGCGGACGAGGGCGTAGCCCTTGGTGAGGGCGCGGTCCCTGGCGAAGGTGCGGGCGATGGCCCGGCCGTGGAGCAGCCGCTCGAACTCCTCCACGCCGGTGGAGCGCCGGACCGTGACCCGCTGCAGCGCGTACGGCCCCTGGCGGCGGCGGGCGAGGCCGTTGCCGACGGCGAGGGCCTGGCCGTACCCGTGCTCGCGCACGGCCCGGCGGACCCTGCGGTCGGAGTGACCGTAGGGGTAGGCGAAGGACACCGGCCGCGCGCCGAGTTCGTCCGTGACGATCTCCGTGCAGCGGATCAGTTCCGTGCGCAGCGCGCCGTCGTCCAGCTGGTCGAGCTGGGGGTGGGTGTGGCTGTGCCCGCCGATCTCGACGCCGGCGGCGGCCAGTTCGCGCACCTGCCGCCAGTCGAGCATGGTGTCGAGGCCGCCCCCGGTGTCGTACGCGCCCCTGATCCAGCCGGTGGAGACGAACAGGGTGGCCGGGAAGCCGTGCTTGGCGAGGACGGGCAGGGCGTGCCGGTGCACCCCCTCGTAGCCGTCGTCGAAGGTGATCAGTACCGGCCGGGCCGGCAGCGGGCGGCCGGCGCGCCAGCGTGCCGCGAGGTCGGCGGTGCCGACCGGGGTCAGGCCCAGGTCGCCGATGAGCGCCATCTGCTCCGCGAACGCCTCCGGCGCGACCGACAGGGCACGGGTGGCGTCGTTGGGTGCGGTGGCGACGGAGTGGTACATCAGGATCGGTACGGGAGTGTCATTCACCTGTGCCCCCCTCGGTCGTCCCCCTCGGTCCGCTCACCTGTGCCCCCTTCGATCGGCGCCACCGAGAACGTCGTACCGCCCCGCCGCGCCCGCAGGCTGCCGAGCGCGTAGCCGCCGGCGGCGCTCAGCACCCCGGCGAGGATCGCGCCCGCGCGTCCGGCGCCGCCCGGCCGGGCCAGCAGCGCGTCCCGCAGGCCACGAGCGACCCCCGCGGGCAGCACCCTGGTGGTGTAGCGGCGTTCGGACTCCAGGCCCTTGTCCGCGCCGACGCTCTTCGCGACCAGCGCCTTGGACAGGCCCTCGGCGTAGGTGCGGGTGCGGAAGTAGGCGAAGTGCTCGCGGGGTTCGGGCACCCGGTGGTGGATCACCGCGCGGTCGTCGATGAGCAGGACGGCGTCGGGGCGGGCCCGGGTGAGCCGGATGCACAGCTCCGTCTCCTCGCAGCCCAGCGGGCGGCGGTCGCCGTCGCGGCCGATGCCGGTCGCGAAGCCGCCCGCCGCCTCGAAGGCCGTACGCCGGAAGGAGGCGTTTCCGCCGAGCACGTTGCGCACCCGGACCCGGCCCGGCGGCAGCCCCTTGTAGGTGCAGCCCACCACCCAGTCGAACTCCTCCGGGAACCAGGCCGGCCGGCGGCCCGAGGCCCAGGCGGGCACCGTACGGCCGCCGACCGCCATCACACGCGGGTCGGCGTAGCCCTCGGCGAAGCGGCGCAGCCAGTCGCGTTCGGCCACGGCGTCGTCGTCCAGGAAGGCGATGACCTCGCCGTGGGAGGCGGCGATGCCGGTGTTGCGGCCGGCGGACAGGCCGCGCGGGCCGGCGTTGGCCAGCACCCGGACGCCGCCGGCCTCCTTGTACTCGCGCTCCAGCCGGTCCTTCAGGGCCGGGTTGTGGTCCACGACCAGGAGCGTCTCCAGCGCCGGGTACGACTGCGCGCGCACCGAGGAGACCGCCGCGAGGATGTCCTCCCAGCGGTCCTCGGTGTACACGCAGATCACGACGGAGATGCCGGGATCTGTCAAGACACCTCTCCCCGGACCGTGTCGAGCATCGGCGAGTGGTGTTCCTGGCGGCGCAGTTCGCGCCGGTTGGAGCGTTCCTTGAGGATGACCTTGAGCACCCGGAACCCGTCGCGCACGGCCCGCAGATTGCTGGTGCCGTGGATGCGGAGGTACTCGTGGCTCGGGATCTCCTGGACCTTCAGGCCGGCCTTGACCACTCTGATGTTCATCAGCGTCTCGACCTCGAAGCCGGTGCAGTCGAGGTCGATCTTGTCCAGGCAGTGCCGCCAGAACGCGTTGTAGCCGTAGCAGAGATCGGTGTAGCGGGCGCCGAACTTGCGGTTGACGACGGTGCACAGCGCCCAGTTGCCGAGTTTGCGGATGAAGGTCATGTCGTCGGTGCCGCCGCCGTTGGCGAAGCGCGAGCCCTTGGCGAAGTCGGCGCCGGAGACCAGGGCGGAGACATAGCTCACGATCTCGCCGCCGTCGGCCGAGCCGTCCGCGTCGACCATCACGATGATGTCGCCGCTGCAGGCCTCGAAGCCGGTGATCAGGGCGTCCCCCTTGCCCCTGCCGCGCTGTTCGACGACCTTGACCTCCGGCCACAGGGACCGGGCCACTTCGACGGTGTCGTCCGTGGAATTGCCGTCCACCAGCACGACTTCGTGTATCCAGTCCGGGAGCGTCTTGAAGACGTAGGGCAGGTTCTCCGCCTCGTTCATGGCGGGAATGACCACGCTCACCGGCGGAGTGATCGCCAGGTGGGAGGAGATCGGCCGGTAGTGCGCGGCGATTAAAGGATCTTGCCCCGAACTCGGCGGGCGCAGGACGGAACTCATTGGTCTTTTCCCTCTCGTCCGGTGGACCGCCCACCCCCGGGCGGCCCGGCTCTGTGTCCGGTTCGAAAGGGGGGTTCTCATCTTCGGCGCGGTGAACTGGTCTCCGTGCACGCCGATGAGCTGGCAAAGCTGGCCGGTCCGCCGGAGAAAGACGGCAGCCGGTCGCGCGGCACGACTCGGTCACAGTTGCGGTCACCGAGCACGGCACCCCCCTACCGCGCCCCGCGCCGGTGGACGTCGCGGCCCCTGAGCCCTCCCCTGGTGCCGAGTGCCGACGTGCCGGTGCGGGTGAGATGTACGACGGTATTGACGATTGCACCCTAAAGGCAACCCCTGGGGGCTGCCTCACGGTTTTGTTGGTTTGACCGTTACGCAACTTTGGCCGGAGTTGCTCGGTCTTGTGTGCGTTTTCCGGAAATTCGTTCCCGGATCAGGACCGGGAGCAGAAGCAGCAGACTCAGCACGGTCACCGCGACCACCCCGCCCCGGACCGACCAGCGGTGGACCGCGAGCATGCCCTGGGCAACCAGCATGTTGACGACGACCGAGCCCGCAAGCGCGCAGAGCACACGGCCGAAGGGATCCAGCCCCCGCAGTGCCGCGGCGAGCGCCACGGCCGGCGCCGCGAACAGGAAGAGCAGGGTGCACGGGCCGCGCAGCGGAGAAGCGGAATCGATGAGAGCGAGCAGCGCGCCGGTCAGTGCCACGGCGGTCGCGCCCCCCGCGAGCAGCGGCAATGAAGATGTCTTGATGCGTATGGTCTGCATTGGCGACTTTGCCCCCCGACGCGCCTGATGCCGGGCTTCAATGTGGCCCAGCCCGGGGGAGGGCGTCAAGACGGACGATCCGTCTTTAAACATTCATTCCCCCCCTTTGCCGGTCACTGACGCGGTGTCAACGACCCTCGCATACATGCGCACCAGATGAGCGGTCAACGTCTCGCGTTGATCCTGTTGAGGCCGGAAAAAGTCTTGGCATGGACACTTCCCGTCAACACGCGTAGTTGCTACGACAGTTGTGGCAGAGATCCTGCTAAAGGAGGTTCCATGAGACGTTCCCGACTTACCGGATTCGTTACTTCGCTCCTCCTCGCCGCCGGCCTCGGTCTCACGGGAGCCGGCCACGCGACCGCCGCCACCGGTGGCTACGTGGCTCTCGGCGACTCCTACTCCTCCGGAGTCGGCGCGGGCAGCTACATCAGCTCCAGCGGTTCCTGCGACCGCAGCACCAAGGCATACCCGTACCTGTGGAACGCCGCCCACAGCCCGTCCTCGTTCGCCTTCAACGCCTGCTCGGGCGCCACGACGGACGACGTGATGGCGAACCAGCTCGGCTCCCTGAACTCCTCCACCTCACTGGTGTCCATCACCATCGGCGGCAACGACGCCGGATTCTCCGACGTCATGACGACCTGTGTGATCCAGTCCGACAGCGCCTGCCTGTCCAGGATCGCCACCGCCGAGGCATACGTCGACTCCACGCTCCCCGGCAAGCTCGACACCGTCTACAACGCGATCAGCGCCAAGGCCCCGGGCGCCCGGGTGGTCGTGCTCAGCTACCCCCGCTTCTACCTGCTCGGCCAGACCTGCCTCGGGCTCTCCGACACCAAGCGGTCCGCCATCAACAGCGCGGCCGACTACATGGACGCCGCCATCCAGAAGCGCGCCCAGGCCCACGGCTTCGTCCTCGGCGACGTCCGCTCCGCGTTCTCCACCCACGAGATCTGCTCCGGCAACTCCTGGCTGCACAGCGTCAACTGGCTCGACATCGGCGAGTCGTACCACCCCACCGCGGCCGGCCACTCCGGCGGCTATCTGCCGGTCTTCACGAACAACGCGTGACCCGAACGGGCTCGCCCCTCAGGGTGAACTCTCCGGCGAGCCCGACGCCGAAGCGGAGGCCCCGCCCGACGGGGTCTCCGTCGCCGTGGCGGTCGTGCAACTCACCGAGAACGGGACCGCGTTCGACGTGGTCTGCACGGGGGCGCGCACCTTCACACTGATCCGGTCCTCGGTCGTCCCGCCGCCCCGGTACACCGTCAGGGTCACCCGCACCTGCCGGGTCCTCCCGCCGCCGTCGGGGAACGACAGCGTGTGCCATCCCGGGTCGGACACCGATCCGCGGGTCGTCACCCACCGGTACTCCACCTGCGCGGGCAGCCGTCCCACCGTGAACGTCGCCGTGAACGAGGGCGTCTGCGCGTCCGGCGGCGGACAGCTTCCGGAGTACGTCGTGTTCGCGCCGACCACGGTGACCTGCACGGACTGCGCCGGCTGGGTGCTCGCCGAGGTGCTGCCGCTCGCCGACGGCGGCGAGGTCGTGCCCGAGTGCGTGGTGCCGTGCGTGCTCGGCGTCCGCACAGCGCCGCTGGTCCCAGTGCCGCCGCCCGCGTTCTGCTCGCCACCGCCGTTCTCACGGTTCAGCAGCGCGTACGTCAGTCCCGCCAGCGCCAGCGCGACCAGGAGCAGGCCCGCCACCAGCACCGCGCCCGCCCGCCGGTCGCGCCGCGGCTCGTCGGACGCCGTGGACGTCGTGGGTGCCGTGGTGCCGGGCAGGGGCGGGGTGGGGGAGGACTGTCGGTGCGGGGCCGCGACCGTCGGAGCGGTGTACGGCGGCACCGGCAGCGTGGCCGCGCGGGGCGTACCTCCGCCGGAGGGGGCACCGCCGGCAGCGACGATCCGCAACTCGTGCTCCGCCCGCTCGGCGGCCGGCCGCTCGGCGGGGTCCTTGCGCAGCAGCCCCTCGATGACCGGGGCGAGCGGGCCGGCCCGGTGCGCCGGCGGCAACTCCTCGTCCACCACGGCGCGCAGGGTGCTGATGGGGGTGTCGTACCGGAACGGCGAGACGCCCTCCACCGCCGCGTACAGCAGCACCCCCAGCGACCACAGGTCCGACTCCGGACCCGGCGTCCGCCCCAACGCCCGCTCCGGGGCCAGGAATTCGGGCGAGCCGATCACCTCGCCGGTCATGGTCAGCGCCGAGCTGCCCTCGACGGAGGCGATCCCGAAGTCGGTCAGCACCACCCGGCCGTCGTTGGCCAGCAGTACGTTGGCCGGCTTCACGTCCCGGTGCAGCACCCCGGCGGCGTGCGCGGCGCGCAGCGCGGACAGCACCTCGGCACCGATGTGCGCCGCCCGCTGCGGTGACAGCGGCCCCTCCGCCTCCAACTGGTCGGCGAGCGACAGCCCGCGCACCAGCTCCATCACGATCCACGGCCGGCCGCCCTCCATGGCCACGTCGTACACCGTGACCACATTGCGGTTGGCGACCCGGGCCGCCGCCCACGCCTCGCGCTCCAGACGCGCGTACATCCGCTCCACGTCGGAGGCCGGCAGCCCGGCCGGGGCCCGCACCTCCTTGACGGCCACCTCGCGGTGCAGCACCTCGTCCCGGGCGCGCCACACGGTGCCCATGCCGCCCTCGCCGAGCGGGGACAGCAGACGGTAGCGGCCCGCGATCACACGTTCGCGGCCCGGCTCTTCGGACACGGGCGCCCCCCAAGGCAAGGTGTGTGATTTCTCCCTGTCGCGTGATTTCATCCCAAGTTAGCTCAGCCGAGCGCGGATGCGGCCCCCCTGAGCACCAATCCGGCGCCCAGAGCCATGACGACCAGCGCGGACGCGAGCGGCACCGAGCGGCGCACCAGCGCGGCCACCGGGTGGGCGGTCCAGCGCGGACGCCGCTCCAGCACCCGGCTCACCCCCGAACCCAGCCGCACCACGGCGAACCCGGCCGCGGTGAGCGTCAGCGCGAGCCCGGCGCCGTAGGCCACGACGAGCAGCAGCCCGAACCAGGCCTTTCCGAGCGCGGCGGCACCGACGAGGACCACCACGGCGGAGGGGCTGGGCACCAGCCCACCGGCAAAGCCGAGCAGGAGGGTGCCGCGGAGGGTGGGGGCGGTGGGGCGGGTGTGGGTGTGCCCGCCGTGGGTGTGGGTGTGCCCTCCATGGGTGTGCGTGTGACCGGAGTGGCCGTGGCTGTGGGCGTGTTCCCCAGGGGAGTGGTCCCCATGGGTGTGCTCCACATGCTGCGGGGGGTGATGGTGGCGGGCGGTCCACACCCTCCGTACGAGGCCCGCGCCGGCCGTCAGGACCAGCGCCCCGCCCGCGATGCCCAGCCAGGCGATCACCGAGGGTGTGGCGGCTGATCCGGCCGTGACGAGCAGGCCCAGGGCGACCACGCCGAGGGTGTGGGTCACGGTGACCGAGGCGGCCAGCGGCAGCACGTCCCGAAGCCTCGCCCGGCCCCCACGGGCCGCCGCCGCGGCGGCCATCAGGGTCTTGCCGTGGCCCGGCGCGAGCGCGTGCATCGCGCCCAGGACGACCGCGACGAGCAGCGCGAGCGCGGCGAAGCCGACAGTGAGGTCGTGGCGGGCCACGAGGTCGTCCAGCGCGCGGGTCCAGCGGTCGGCGCCCCGCGGCAGGATCGCGGCCCCCGGTTCCGTCCGCCGCTCCTCGGCGAGGGCCGGGCCGCCGGGGCGCAGGCGCACGGAGGCGGCGGTGGTGTCGGCCGGCGAGGACAGCAAGTCCTTCGGGTACGTGGTCAGTTCGTGCGAGACGGATGTCTTCGGCACGTCCGTCGCGGTCAGCGTCATACGGTCGCCGCGCGCGGTGATCTCCCGCCAGCCGGGGCCGCCGGTGGCGTCCGCGCTGTGGAAGCCGAGGGCCACGGTGGCGCGGCGGGGGAGCGGGGCGGTCAGCCGGCACTCCACGCGCAGAGTGTGCAGCCCGGCCTGACCGGGGCGCAGCCGCGCCGTGGCGCCGACGGCGGTCAGCGCGGCCGTACGGCCGTCGACCGTGAGCCTGCTGTCCTCGGCGGCCCGCGCACACCGCTGCCGGGCCCACTCGCCCATGCCGAGCCGCCTGAGGTCGGGCCCGGCCTGGGTCGCCGGGATCTCGGCGAGGTCCTCCACGTGGTCGACGCGGAGCAGGCCGGGGGCGGCGACCAGGCCGTCGTAGCGGTTGACGGTGAAGTTCCCGAGCGGGTGCGCGCTCGCCGGGCCGGCCGGCAGCAGCGCGAGCGCGCACCCGGCGAGGAGCAGGAAGGGCAGGCGGAGCTTCACTGCGTGGCCTCCAGGGCTTTGCGGGCCTCGGCCGCGCCGAGCGGGGAGAAGCCGGGGTTCAGGCGGAGGGCCGAGGTGAGGCAGGCGCGGCCGGCCGTGCGGTGGCCGGTGGCCAGCTCGATCGTGCCGCGGTGGTACAGGAAGGCGGCGTTGCGGTAACCGGTGGCGGTGGCCCGGCGGGCGTACGGCAGGGCCTCGGCGTCCCGGCCGTTCACATGCAGCGCCCAGGCCAGCGCGTCCGCGGTGTGCACGGTGTGCCGGCGGGCCCATTCGGCGCGGGCCGCGCGCAGGGCGGCCGCCCTGTCGCCGTGGTCGGCGGCGGCCAGCGCGGTGTCGAGGTCGGCGTTGACGCCGTTGGCCCGGGCCAGCGCGATCCACGCGTCCACGAGGGCGTACTGCCGCCGCGCCCTGGCCCGGTCGCCGGCCGCGCCCCGCGCCTCGTACAGCTCGCCCAGTTCGACCAGTGGACCGGGCAGCGGATACCGGGCCACCACGGTCTCCATCCCCTTGATCGCCGCCGCGCGGTCCCCGCTCGCCGCTTGCGCCCGCGCCCGGCCCTCCAGCGCCGGAAGGTAGGTGTCGTCGGCGGCGAGGGCGTGGGCGTAGCAGGTGAGCGCCGTCCTGTAGTCGCCCTGGCTCCAGGCGAGTTGGCCGAGCTGGGCGGACACGTACGCGATGTCACCCGGGGAGGTCGCGCCCGCCAGCGCCTGTTCGAGGACCCGGCGTGCGGTCGCCACGTCACCCCGCAGCTCACGCACATACGCGTACCGGGTGAAGACCGGCACGCCCGGCTTGCGTGCGTCGGCGGTCTCGGCGGCCTTCGAGGCCTCGGCGTACCGGCCGAGTTCGACCAGGGCGTCGATACGGGAGGACAGCGCGCGCTCGCTGTACGGGTTCTGCCGCAGTGCCTTCTCCGCGTAGGTCAGGGCGTGCTCGAAGTCGTGCCGGGCGGCGGCGAGGGCGGCGCGGCCGGCCAGCGCCTGGTCGTTGTCCGGGACCAGCGCGAGGGACCGCCGCAGCGCCTTGTCCGCCTGCGGGTACCGGGAGGGATCGCCCTTGGTCCGCGCCTGCTCGACGTAGGCCAGGCCCAGCGTGGCCCAGCTGCCGGAGTCCTTGGGCTGGGTCCGCAGATGCGTCTGCAGCGCCGTGATGCCCGCATCCAGGTCGCTGCCGCCGAGCACACCGGGATCCACGGCGGTGGAGGCGGCCGGCACGGTGACGGGCCCCCGATCGGCCCCGAGGGCGATGGCCCCGCCGGTCAGCGCCATGGCCAACAGGGCCGCGCACCCGATGAGTCGGGCGGGCCGCCAGCGCCGTCCCGCCGCGGCGAACCGCCGAACGGCGGCCACGCGCCGGTCGGCCCCGGGGGCCGGGGACCCGTCGGCGCCGGGCGGAGGCCCCTGGCGGCCCGCGTCCCGGGACTCGCGGGAACCGGCCTGCGCGCGGTCGGCCTCGGAGCAGCCCGGGCCGGCAGCGTCCGGCACATCACTGTCGGCGGCGCTCACCAACGGCCCGGCGCTGTCCTGACGCCCACCGCTCGCCTCCTGCCCGGCGTCGCCCTTCCGCCCGTCCATGTCGTCGTCCTGTCTGCGCGGGCCCATGCCGTCTCCTGCGTGCGTCGGTCGTGTGGAAGGCGCGGCCCGTCGTGGGGGAGGGGAAGGTACGGGCCGCGCCGGTCTGGGGTGGGGCGGGGTCAGTACGGGCGCCGGATGCGCCGGCGCCACCAGCCGACGGCCGTGCCGAGGAGCAGGATCCCGGCCGCGCCCGAGGCCGCCGACGCGGCGATCAGCACCGTGCTGCCGGAACCGGAGCCGCCGGAGGACCCGGCCGGCTGCAGGGCGTCGCCCAGCTGGCTGCGGACGTCCGTTCCCGCCGTCGTGCCCTTGGCGAGCCGGCCACGCGAACCCGAGGTGGGCTCGGCGACGTACGGGAAGTACTTCTCGAAGCCCTTGTCGTTCTTGTCCACCGCGTCGCCCAAGTCGTTCTTCGAGCCGACCAGTTCACCCTCGACGACCTGCAACGCCTCGTCGATCACGTCGTCCGTGAGCCGGCGCCCGTTGGGGAAACCGGCGTTGTCGCCGTCGAGGACGCCGAGTCGCTTGGGATGCATGGCCGGCTTGATGGAGGTGTTCAGGCGCAGTTCCTCCGCGGGGCGCACGTTCGGCGGCTGGTTGAGGCCCTTCACGCCCTTCAGGAAGACGTCGACCAGGTCGTTGCGCGGCTCACCGGGCGCCTTGATCTTGTAGATCGACTCGATGAGCCTGGGCAGTTCGGGGTTGGTGACGTTCTTCAGGAACTGGGCGTCGTACCAGGGCTGCGAGGCGTTGAACCTGTCCTTGTCCTTCTGCGGGTTGACGACTTCGTTGACCAGCGGGTTGCCCAGGCGGGAGACCTGGCTGTAGTAGCCCTGGGCGTTGCGGCGCTGGGTGGTGGACCAGATACCGACGACCGGCTGCCCGGCCGACTCGCGGATCAGGTCGTTCGGCACCTGCAGGGCGATGGTGTTGACGTTGTAGCCCTTCAGGGTGTCCCGGCCGACCTCGCTGAGGTTGCCGCCGTACAGCAGGTCGAAGACGCGCAGGTCCGCGAAGAACGGGTCGTCCGCCTGCCCGGCGAAGGTCGCGGCGCCGCCCGCCGTCTTGTACACGGCCTGCGCACGCAGTTTGGCGTAGTCCGGCATGGACGCCTTGCCGACGTTCGACGGCGCCACCGGCACGTCGTCCGCGAGCTTGGTGTCCGACATCACGTGCTGGTTCTTCAGCCGGATCAGATCGATGTCGTACGTCTGCGTGATGTTGAGGTCGGGGTCGGCCAGGCTGGTGACCGGACCGGTGTTGTAGAGGAACGTGTTGCCGTTCTTCGTGTGAGTCTTGAAGGTGTAGCGGAACAGCAACTCGCCCTGTGCGTCACCGTTGTTGTCGACGTGGATGTCGTACTGCGCGTCGTCGGCGAACGTATAGAAGTTCGGTCCGCCCGCGGGCTCCTCGAACGGGATCCAGTTCGCCACGATGGTCGTCGTGTCGGGCTTGTCCGGGCTGACGAACGCGTACAGGTCGGTGTTGTCGTACTGCGGGGTCCCCGAGATCAGCGGGGCCTCGCGGTGGGAGGAGGCGGAGGCCGCCCCGGGTTCCAGCACGGCGACGCCGGCGGCCGCGAGCCCTCCGGCCGCCAGCGCACCGCAAAGGAGCGCGGCCAGGCCCGCGCGTCCCGTGCCGCTCCTTGAGAAGGGCCCCCTGGAGAAGAGAGGTGTCATGCCGTCCGTCCTCAGTGCCGACTTGCCTTTGACGGACGGGTCTTCGGAGCGGGCCCGCCGATCGGATTGGTCGGCCGGGGAAAAACTTTTGGGCACCTCCCGACCCGCGTTTTCCGCCCGCCGATCCGTATCTCCCGCGGGAGGTGTGCGGTCGTGCGGATGCGTGGATTGCGCGGTAGGGCCGGCTGTGGCCACGGAGAGGGGGCCCGCATGCGGGCGGACGAGCTGCTGGTACTCGTCGCGGGCGGCGACCAGCGGGCGTTCGAGGATCTGTACGCACTGGTGTCCGGGCCGGTGTACGGACTGGTACGACGGGTGGTGCGCGACCCCGCCCAGTCCGAGGAGGTCGCCCAGGAGGTGCTGTTGGAGACATGGCGCGCGGCCGCCCGGTACGACCCCGGCCGGGGCAGCGCGCTGTCCTGGATCCTCACCCTCGCCCATCGCCGCGCCGTCGACCGGGTGCGCAGCGCCCGCGCGGCCGGCGAACGCGAGCAGCGGGAGGCCCTGCGGGCCGGGGAGCCCGCCTTCGACCAGGTCGCCGAGGAGGTCGAGGCGGGGCTGGAACGCGAATGGGTGCGCCGCTGTCTACGGCGGCTCACGGACCTGCAACGCCAGTCCGTGACCCTCGCCTACTACGACGGCTACACCTACCGTGAGGTGGCCGAGCGGCTCTCGCTGCCGCTCGGCACGGTCAAGACGCGGATGCGCGACGGGCTCACCCGGCTCCGCGAGTGCCTGGGAGGCGCCGCATGAGCATCCTCGGCAAGCTGCTGCGCCGTGAGGACCTGCACTCCCTCGCCGCGCCCTACGCACTCGACGCCCTCGAACCGGGCGAGCGGCGCCGGTTCGAGAAACACCTGCAGGGCTGCGACCGCTGCGCCGCCGAGGTGCGGGAGCTGGCCGAGGACGCGGTGCGCCTCGCCTGGTCCACGGCGGCCCACGCGCCGCCCGCGCTGCGCGAGCGGGTCCTGGCAGCCGTGCAGTCCACCCCGCAGGAGCACGGCCCGGCCCGGGAGCGCACGCCCCAGCTGCCGCCGCACGTCTGGGGCGCCCAGCCCCCGCCGGGACGCACCCGTGCGCCCCGCAGGCGCCCCCTGTTCGTGCCGTTCGCCACGGCCACCGCGGCGGCGGCCCTCGTCGTCGCCTCGCTCTTCGCCGTGCAGGCCCGGCACACCCAGGACCGGCTGGACGCGGAGCGGGCCCGGGGACGTGAGATCGCCCACGTTCTGGCCGCGCCCGACGCCCGCGCCATCACCAGCAAGGACGCCCGGGGCCGCGCTGTCGGAGTGATCGCTTCCGCCTCGGAGGGAGAGGCCGTCGTCACCCTCAGCGGGTACGGCAGCCCGCCCGCCGGCCGCGTCCGGCAGCTCTGGCTCATGCGCCCCCGCGCGCAGCCGCGCTCCCTCGGGCTCTTCGCGGGCGACACGCCCTTGGTCGCGAAGGGTCTCGACACGTCCTCGACGTCACTCGCCGTAACCGTCGAGCCTGACGGCGGCTCAGCGCAACCCACTGGCCAGCCCATTGTCCAACTCACCCTGAAATCGGTCGGATTCGGAGAGTAGTCAAAGTGGGATGGTCAACACCCTTGCGGGGAAGGTGAATCCTGTGGACGCGATACACGCGTGCCCCCCTGGGGCGATAGGGTTACTCTGCCCGGGCCGGGTGGACTCGTACGGGTGGGGAGTGACATGGAGCAGATAACAGTGCGCAGCAGGGCCAGGGTCCCTGCGATCACCTGCGGGAGCAGCGCGACGAGTTCGCGCCTCGACCGCCATCTGTCGGTGCTGGCGGGTCCCGCCATACCGCAGCGGGAGACGGTCGAGGCGACGTCCCTGATGCGCGAGCTGACGTCGCGTGACACCACGCACGAGCGTACGGGCCGGGGTGCCCGGGTGAGGCGGCTCTCGCTCTTCGCCCCGCTGCGCCGACTGCGCCGTTCGCTGTTCGGCGGCCACCGGCATTGAGGGTGCCGCGCGCTCAGGCCGCCACACCGTCCCGGCGCATCGCTGCGATCTCGTCGTCCGTCATCCCCACGGCACGCAGCAGCGCCTCGGTGTGCTGCCCGAGCGCGGGCACATCACCCATCCGCGCCTCGTCCCCGCCCGGCAGTGTGATCGGAGGCAGCAGCGCTTTCAGCGGCCCGACCGGCGACCCCACCTCACGCCACCGCTCCCGGGCCGCCAGCTGCGGATGCCCGGCCAGTTCGTGCAGATCACGCAGCCGGGCGCAGGCGATGCCGGCCTTCTCCAGCCGGGCCAGCGCCTCGTCGGCGTCCAGCACGCCGAGCGCCTGCGCCACCAGCTCGTCCGTCTTCTCCCGGTTCGCGACGCGTGATGCGTTCGTCGCGTATGCCGGATCCATCGCCAATTCCGGGCTCCCTATGACCTGTTCGGCCAGCCGCCGCCACTCCCGGTCGTTCTGCACCGACAGCAGCACGCGCCCGCCGTCCGCCGTCGCATAGGCGTCGTACGGCGCGATGACGGCGTGCGCCAGGCCCGTGCGCGCCGGGGGCTCACCTCCGTGCATCGCATGGTGCAGCGGATGCCCCAGCCACTCGGCGAGCGCCTCCAGCATCGACACCTCCACCGGCCCGCCCCGCCCGGTCGTGCCACGCCGGACGAGAGCCGCCAGGACGCCCGAGAACGCGTACATGGCCGCCGCGATGTCCGCCGCCGGGACGCCCGCCTTCACCGGCTGCTCCGGCGTCCCGGTCACCGACACGAGCCCCGCCTCGCACTGCACGAGCATGTCGTACGCCCGCTTGTCCGCGTACGGGCCCGAGGAGCCGTACCCGGAGATGTCCACGGCGATCAGCCGCGGGTGCGCCGCACAGAGAGTGGCCGCGTCGAGGCCGAGCCGGGCCGCCGCCCCGTGGGCGAGGTTCTGCACGAACACGTCCGCGTCCGCGATCAGCCGCCGTACGGCCGCAAGGCCGCGTGGGTCCTTCAGGTCCAGCGCGAGGGACTCCTTGCCGCGGTTGCACCACACGAAGTGTGAGGCGAGACCGCGGGCCGCCGTGTCGTACCCGCGCGCGAAGTCGCCGCCGTCGACCCGCTCCACCTTGATGACCCGGGCGCCCAGGTCGGCGAGCTGCCGGGTGGCGAAGGGCGCGGACACGGCTTGTTCGACGGCGACGACGGTGATGCCGTCCAGGGGCAGGGGCTGCTGATCCGTGGGCTGTTCCATGACCGGATCATGGCCCGTGACCGGCGGCTTTGTCAGTAGCGCGGCGGCGGCCCCTCAGCGCTCCGCGTGTGCGTACCGCCGTACGGCGAGCGGCAGGAACACCGCGGTCAGCACCAGGCTCCAGGCCAGCGACCCGGCGACCGGGTGGGCCACCGGCCAGGCGGAGTCCGGCGGGACCGTCGCGTTGCCGAACAGGTCCCGCAGGGCGGTCGTCACCGCGCTGATCGGGTTCCACTCGGCGAGGGCGCGCAGCCAGCCCGGCAGGTTGTCGGTGGGGATGTAGGCGTTGGACAGCAGCGGCAGCACGAAGGAGGAGGCCCCGAGCTGCCCGGCCGCGTCCTCGCTGCGGGTGAGCAGCCCGAGGAAGACACCGGCGCAGGTGCAGGCGAACCGGAAGAGCAGCAGCAGACCCACCGCACCGGCCGCGTCGAGCGCGGACCCCTCGATCCGCCAGCCCACCGCGAGCCCGACCAGCAGCAGCGGCACGGTCCCGATACCGGTCACGAGGAGGTCCGCGGCCGCCTGCCCGAGCGGTACGGCGGCCCGGCTCACCGGCATCGTGCGGAACCGGTCCATCACGCCCCGGTGGGTGTCCGCGGCGGCCTGGAACATGCCGGTCATCAGCCCGCCTGCCGCCGTCGCGACCAGCAGCCCCGGCACCAGGAACGACCGGTACTCGCGCCCGGGCATGGCCAGCGCGCTGCCGAACACATAGCCGAAGAACAGCAGCATGTTGATCGGCATCATCTGGGTGAGGATCGCCAGGCCCGGGTTGTTGCGGACCCGGCGCAGCTGCCGGCCGGTCATCGCCAGTCCGTCGTGCGTCAACGCAAGCGCGCTCATGCGGCAAGCTCCTTGGTCTGCGTCGGCTCTCCGGTGAGCCGGAGGAAGACGTCGTCGAGGGTGGGCGGGCGCAGGCTCACATCGAGCAACGGCACGCCCGCCGCGTCGAGTTCGCGCACCAGGCGGGGCAGGGTCAGGGTGGAGTCGGTGGTGACGGCGCCGACGGCGTTGCGCTCACGGTCGAACGCCGGCTCGCGGCCCGTGAGCCGGTCCAGCACGGCTGCGGCCTTCGGCAGGGCGTCGCCGTCCGCGACCACGGCCTCCGCGTAGGACCCGATGAGCGCCTTGAGTTCGGCGGGCGAGCCGGTGTGCGCGACCCGGCCCCGGTCCACCAGGGCGATGTCGTCGGCGAGCTGGTCCGCCTCCTCCAGGTACTGGGTGGTCAGCAGCACGGTCGTACCGTCCGCCTTCAGGTCGCGCACCGCCTGCCGGACGCGGGCGCGGCTGGCCGGGTCGAGTCCGGTGGTCGGTTCGTCGAGGAAGAGCACGTCGGGGCGGCGGACCAGACTCGCCGCGAGGTCCAGCCGGCGCCGCATGCCGCCGGAGTAGGCCGACGCCTTGCGGCCGGCGGCCTCGGTCAGCCCGAAGCGCTCCAGCAGCTCGTCCGCCCGTGCGGCCGGCTCGCGCACCCGGTGCAGCCGGGCGAACAGCCGGAGGTTCTCCCGGCCGGTGAGGTCGCCGTCGACCGAGGCGTACTGCCCGGTCACGCCGATGCGGCGGCGCACGGCGTCCGCCTCCCGGACGAGATCGTGCCCGGCGACCCGAGCCGAGCCGGCGTCCGGCCGCAGCAGCGTGGTCAGCAGCCGTACGGCCGTCGTCTTGCCGGCCCCGTTCGGCCCGAGCAGCCCGCAGACCGTGCCCTCGGCCACGGCCAGATCCAGTCCCCGCAGGGCGTGCACGGCGCCGAAGCGCTTCTCCAGACCTTCACTAAGTACAGCGTACGTAGTAGCCATGCCGCGACCATATCTCACTACGTACGCTGTACGTAACTAGGATGGTGGCCGAGGTGATGACCGATGTCAGTCCGAGGGGCCGTCCCCGAGGTGATCTGGGCGCGCCCCGAGCGCACCGGCCGGGGTCCGAAGCCGGCGTACACCCGCGACGACATCGCGGCGGCCGCCGTCCGGATCGCCGACGCGCGGGGGCTCGACGCGGTGTCGATGCGGCAGGTCGCGGCCGAGCTGGGCTGCGGCACGATGTCGCTGTACAACTACGTCCCCCGCAAGGAGGACCTGTACGAGCTGATGATGGACGCCGTCAGCGCGGAACACGTCCTGTGGGAGCCGGGCGGGGACTGGCGGGCCGACATGCTCCGGGTGGCCCGCGAGACGCGCGCGCTGATGCACCGGCACCCGTGGATCCCGCGGCTGATGTCCCCGGTCTACGGCTTCAGCCCGCATGCTCTTCGGTACCTGGAGCACTGCCTGGCCTGCCTGGATCCGCTTCAGGCTTCCTACGGCACGAAGCTGGAGCTGATCGCGATGCTGAACGGCGTCGTGACGACGTACGTCCGCAACGAACTCGACACGGCCGAACGGGTGCGGGCGCTGCCGTGGTCGCAGGACGAGGAGAACGCGGCGCGGATCGCCTATCTCGCGGGCCAGGTCGCCTCCGGTGCGTATCCGAGGATGGCGGCGGCGTTCGCGGAGGACGCGGGGCCGATCGATCTGGAGGCCGTTTTCGAGCGTGCGTTGGGCAGGGTGCTCGACGGCTTCGACCCGGGGCGCGGAAGCCGGTGAACCTCGAACGCGCCGAGCGTCAACTCCTGCTCGTCCAGCAGACGCTGGCGGCGGCGCGCCACGACGGCATCCCGCTCTGGCTGCGCGGCGGCTGGGCCATGGACTTCTTCCTGGGCGAGGTCACCCGCGATCACGGGGACATCGACTGGTTCGCCTGGTCCAAGGACTCGGCGGCCGTCGCCGCCCTGCTGACCCGACTCGGCCACACGCCGGTCCCCGGGCCGCCGCCCGGTCTCCAGCTCGACTTCGTCAGGGACGGGCTGGACAGCAGCTTCACCCTGGTGGACCGGGACGCGGCCGGACGCGTGGTCGTCGCGGGCGGGCCCTGGGCCGGAGCCCCTTGGCCGGAGGGCCTGTTGGACGCCGCGCCGGGTCGCATCGGTGCCGTCGAGGCGCCGATCGTCAGTCCCCTCGCCCAGATCGAGATCAAGCGCATGATGCCCGTCTGGAACCCCTCCCGGCCTCGGCGTGCCAAGGACGCGGAGGACATCGCACGGCTGGAGGCCGCCCTGAAGCGCCGCTAGATCAGGACGAACTGGCCCTCCGGGCCCTCCTCGTGATGGTCCAGGACCGAGGCCGGGCGACGGGACGCCTCCGGCGCCGGAAGGACGCCCGCCTCCCGGAGGTCGGTCGCCGTGATCGCGGTCGTCACCTTCAACTCGGCCCGCTGCGGCCGCAGTTCCGCCAGCAGGGTCAGGACGGTGATCAGTTCCAGCAGTTCCGACGTCCAGGCCTGCGGCCAGCCGGCCGGGCGGATCGCGGCCAGGGTGCCCGGCTCGGCCGGTGCCGTGCGGGTGCTGAACCAGGACTCCACGACGCGGACCCCGGCCACCTCGTACTCCCAGGCCTCCGGCGGGACGGGGGAGATGCGGCCCTCGTCGACGTGGAGGGTCTCCTCGTCCTGGTCGTAGTGCAGGGTGAGGGGCCGGGCCGGCAGGGGTGCGCGGACATAGGGGCGGCGGCCGCCCGGCAGTTTGGGGCGTTCGCCGTCGCGGCGCATCAGCCACAGCATGCGGCGGCCGATCTCGACGCCGGCCGACCAGAGGCCGGGGTCGTCGGTGAGCGGGACGGTGAGGCCGGGGGCGGCGGCCGCCAGGATCCAGGAGAGGGCGTCGACCGGAGTGGGGGACGCGCCCAGGCGGTCGGCGAGGTGGGCCGTGAGGCCCGGCGCGAGGTTCGGTTCCTCGCCGCCGGGGCGGCGGTACAGCGGGCGGACGCGGCCCGTGCGGAGGGTCGGCAGCAGCGAGGTCACCAGGAGCGGGCCGTGCTCGTCCCCCGTCTCCACCGCGAAGACCTGCCGGGCGTCCGCCACCCGCCACAACTCCGGGCGCGCGGCGTCGATCAGCCGGTGGTCCGGGATCAGCCACTGCTCGTCGAAGGGCGCCGCCAGGACCCGGACCGGCTCGGCGCAGGGACCCTCGGCACGGGCCAGCCGCTCGGTACCGGTGGAGTAGCCGGGGAGTTGGCCCACCGCGGAGTTCGGCGTGCGGGCGCGGGTCGGCTCGAAGAGGGCCTCACGGTCCGGTCCCTCGGCCTTGAGCAGGGCCTCCCAGCGGGCCTTCAGGGAGCCGGGATCGGGTGCCGTCGGCCAGGTGCGGCCGGGCCGCAGCGGTGCGACGGACCACGGCATGAGGTCCGCCAGCAGCGGAGCGTCGTCGTGCGTCACGCAGGGCATGGTACGGCCTGTCCCCGACCCGGTATCAGGTCGCGTCCAAGGTGACGGTGAACGAGAACCGGTCACCCCGGTACTGGATCACCGCCACATCCAGCACCCGCCCACCGCTGTCGTACGTGACCCCCGTGTAGTGCAGGATCGGACTCAGCAGCGGCACCTGGAGCAGCCGGGCGGTCTCCGGGTCCGCGAGCCGCGCCTCCACCGTGTCCGTGATACGGCTGATGTCCGCCCCCACCACATCCCGCAGCACCTTCGTCATCGGCCAGCGCACCAGGTCGTCCGGGTCGATGCGCGCGGCGAGTTCGGGGCGGACGTGGTTGACGGCGTGGTTGGTCGGCTCGCCGGTCTTCTCGTCGCTGCGCAGGCGGTGGTACGCCGCCACCTCGGCGAGGTCCGGGAAGTACTCGGTGAGACCGGCCGGCACCGGTGTGCTGCCGTGGTCCAGCAGCTCGGTGGTCATCCCGGACTGCTGGGCCACGATCGCGTCCACCGAGCCCAGCAGCCGGACGGGCGCGCCCCGCCGGACGCCGGGCTCGATGAACGTGCCGCGCCGCCGGTGGCGGCTGATCAGTCCCTCGTCCTCCAGTTCCTTCAGCGCCTGCCGCATGGTCAGCACGCTCACGCCGTAGTGCTCCGCCAGCTGCTCCTCCGTGGGCAGCCGGAGCGGGTCCTCGGGGGAGCGGCCGAGTATCGAGGCGCGCAGCGACTGCGACACCTGGTACCACAGCGGCAGCTTGCGGTTCAGGACGATCGAATCCGGGGCGAAGGAGGTCACGCGGCTATCCGTACCTGTCGGGAAACGTCAGGCGCAACAGAGGCGTCAGGCGCGGAAATGGCGCTCGAGTCCCTGCCACACGTCGTCGTAGCGCTGCTGGAGGTGGTCCGCACCCGCCGCGTGCGGGGTGAGGGTCACCGGCCAGCGGGTCTCGAACATGAACGCCAGCCCGTCGTCGATCTTCTGCGGCTTCAGTTCGGCCGCGCTGGCCTTGTCGAAGGTGTCCCGGTCCGGGCCGTGCGCCGACATCATGTTGTGCAGCGAGCCGCCGCCGGGCACGAAGCCCTCCGCCTTGGCGTCGTACGCGCCCTCGACCAGGCCCATGTACTCGCTCATCACGTTCCGGTGGAAGTACGGCGGCCGGAAGGTGTCCTCGCCCACCAGCCAGCGCGGGGCGAAGACGACGAAGTCGACCCCGGCCAGTCCCGGGGTGTCCGACGGGGAGGTCAGGACCGTGAAGATGGACGGGTCCGGGTGGTCGTAGGAGATGGTGCCGATCACATTGAACCGGCGCAGGTCATAGACGTACGGCACATGGGTGCCGTGCCAGGCGACCACGTCGAGCGGGGAGTGGTCGTAGGCGGCCGTCCAGAGGTTGCCGCAGAACTTGTTCACCACCTCCACCGGACCGGCCACGTCCTCGTACGCCGCGACCGGTGCCCTGAAGTCCCGGGCGTGCGCGAGGCCGTTGGCGCCGATCGGGCCGAGCTCGGGCAGCTGGAACGGCGCGCCGTAGTTCTCGCACACATAACCCCGGGCGGTCGGGCTCTGCCCGCCATCGGACGCAGTGTCCATCAGCTCCACACGGAAGCGCACCCCACGGGGAATCAGCGCCACATGTGCCGGTTCCACGGCGAGCCGGCCGAACTCGGTGTGCAGGAGCAGTCCGCCGCGCTCCGGGACGATCAGCAGCTCGCCGTCGGCGTCGGAGAAGACGCGCTCCATCGAGGTGTTGGCGTGGTACAGGTGCACGGCCATGCCGGTGCGCTGGGTGGCGTCGCCGTTGCCGCCGAGCGTCCACAGGCCGGCGAGGAAGTCGGTGCCGGCCGGCGGCTCGGGCAGCGGGTTCCAGCGCAGCCGGTTGGGGTCGGGCACGGTCTCGGTGAAGGGGGCCGTGCGGATCGCGCCGTTGTCGGTGCGGGTGAACGGCGGGTGCGCGGCCGAGGGGCGGATCCGGTAGAGCCAGGAGCGGCGGTTGTGCGCCCGCGGCTCGGTGAACGCCGTACCGCTCAGCTGCTCCGCGTACAGCCCGAGCGGCGCCCGCTGCGGTGAGTTGCGGCCCTCGGGCAGCGCGCCCGGCACCGCCTCCGAGGCGTGTTCGTTGCCGAATCCGGTCAGATACGACAGTCCCGCGGCGGTCTTCCGCACGTCCCCGCTCATGATCGCTCCCTTGCGCCCTGATTCCTATGCATCACCGTAGGAATAGGTGGAGGCGGGCGCAAGAGGGCCGCCGTACTCGGCCGGCGCGCGGGAGGACGCGACCCTGTCCGGCGCGACCGTGCCTGACGTGAGAGGGAGCGGTATCGGTGTGAGACTGGGCGCGGAAGGGGTGATCGCGTGTCGGACCCACCGCAGGCGTCCGCCGGCTCCGACGCCGTCATCGACGAGGGCCGACTGGAAGAGCTGATCATCGAGGCGCAGACGGCCCTGCCGTTCGAACTGGCCGCCCTGGCGGACCGGTGCGCTTCGGCACTCGGCCTGGACAGTGCGCTGATCTACCTCGTCGACCTGCAACAGCGGCTGTTCATCCCACTGGACGAGGCCTTGGAGCCGCTGCCCGTGGCCGGCTCGTCGGCCGGCTGGGCCTACCGCACCATCTCGCCGTGGGTGGTCGACGCCGACGACGGAGTGATCATCTGGGTGCCTCTGGTCGACGGCGCGGAGCGGCTGGGCGTGCTGGCGGTGCGGACCTCCTCGCCCGACGAGGTGCGCATGCGCCGCAGCAGGATGCTGGCCCATCTGTTCGCCATGCTGGTCACCTCCAAGCGCGCCTACAGCGACTGGCTCGCCGCCCGCATCCGCACCGCGACTATGGGGTTGCCCGCCGAGATGCTGCGGGCGTTCCTGCCACCCCGCACCATCGGCAGCCGGAGGTGCGTCTCGACCGCGGTCCTGGAACCGGCCTACGACATCGCGGGCGACGCCTTCGACCACTCGGTGGTCAAGAACGTGCTGCACACCATGATCCTCGACTCCATGGGCCACGATCTGGCCTCCGGTCTGACCACGTCGGTCGCCATGGCGGCGGCGCGGAACACCCGCCGCGGCGGTGGCGACCTGCCCGACGTCGTCGGTTCCGTCGACCAGGCGCTCGCCCAGTGGCTGCCCGACCACTTCTGCACCGGGGTGCTGTGCCGGCTCGACGCGGTCACCGGGGTGCTGCGCTGGGTCAACTGCGGTCATCCCGCGCCGCTGCTGATCCGTTCCGAGCGGGTGGTCCACGGCGCGCTGGACAGCCCCCCGCAGCCGCCGATCGGCCTGGCCGGCGAGCTCGCTCCGGCAGCCCGGCAGGTCCACGAGACGACGCTGGAACCGGGCGACCAGATCCTGCTGTACACCGACGGGGTCGTGGAGGCACGCGACGCGAACGGGGTGGAGTTCGGCCTCGATCGGTTCACCGACTTCATCATCCGCTCCTCCGCCGCCGGGCAACGCCCCGCCGAGGTGCTGCGGTTGCTCATCCACGACCTCCTCGACCACCAGCGCCACCGACTGCGGGACGACGCGAGCATCCTGCTCTTCGAATGGCACCCGCCGTGACTTCGCCCCGACGCTGATCGCGCGCGTCCGTACACGGCCGCGCGTACTCCGCCAGGGGGACCTCGCGGGGTGGACGGAACCAGACTTCAGGCGGATTCGGGGGACCGGAGGGTTGTTCTACTCTCCGGGGCATGCCGAGGACGTCGTGGACCCGCAGGACGCTCGCCGCGCTCGCGGCGGGCGCCCTGCTGCCGCTCGGCGCGGTGGCCTGCACGACCGGGCACGCCCGCGCCGGCACGGTGTCGCCGTCGCCGGTCGGCAAGGTCCTGGACGACACCGACGACAGCGGCCGGCATCTGCGCGAGGTCGACAAGAAGAACGCGCCGGAGGTCGGGGTCGAGGTGACCCCGGACTCCGGCGGCGGCTGGGACGTCCGGCTGACGTTCCACCGCTTCCGCTGCTCCGCACCCGGTGCCGGATCCACGGCGGTCGGCGGGCGCGGGCTCGTGTACCTCTTCGTCGACGGCCGCCGGATCACCCGGCTGCGTACCCCCGCGTACCACCTGCCCGACGGTCTCGTCCCGCACGGCACGCACCACGTCACCGCCCGCCTGTACGCCGACGACGGCACCGTGTGGGCCGTGCACGGCAAACCGGTGCAGAGCACCGCCGACATCACGGTGTCCGGCGCGGAGACCTCGCCGGCCGAGCCCTCGGCCGGCACGGCGACCCCGTTCGCCGGGACATGAGTGCACCGGCCACTCTCCCGCGTAGTGGAGGGCGAGGTTCACCCGATCCCGGTGGAGAGGCATCATGAAGTCCGTGCCCCACGCGACATCGCTCCGCCGCGCGCCCGTACAGCGGCGCAGCGCCGAACGGCTGACAAGGATCCTCGACGCCTGCGCCGAACTCCTCGACGAGGTCGGCTACGACGCCCTGAGCACCCGCGCGGTCGCCCTGCGCGCCGGTGTGCCCATCGGCTCCGTCTACCGGTTCTTCGGCAACAAGCGGCAGATGGCCGACGCCCTGGCCCAGCGGAACCTGGAGCGGTACACCGAGCGGGTCACCGAGCGGCTGAAGAAGGCGAGCAGGGGGGACTGGCGGGCCGCGATGGACGCGGTCCTGGACGAGTACCTGGCGATGAAGCGCACAGCACCCGGCTTCTGCCTGGTCGACTTCGGCAACCAGATACCGGTCGGCGCCCGTCACACCGAGCCCAACACCCGCGTCGCCGACCGCCTCACCGACCTGCTCTCCGGCTACCTCGGCCGCACCCCCGACGAGGACCTGCGCCGGGTCTTCCTGGTCGCCGTGGAGAGCGCGGACACCCTCGTCCACCTGGCCTTCCGCACCGACCCCGACGGCGACGAGGCGATCATCGCCGAGACCCGTGAGCTGCTGCGGGCGTATCTGGGGCGCGTGCTCGACTGACGCTCACCGCTCACCGCTCATCGTTCACGGGAAGAGCCCTCCCCTCCATGCATACCGGTCGGTATGCTCGCCCCGAGCCGTTCCGCGCTCGCCCGGCATCGCCGCCGACCCCCGGGAGGACCCGTGTCCCGCACCGCCCTGCGAATCTGCCCCCTGTGCGAGGCCACCTGCGGGCTGACCCTCACCATCGAGGGCACCCGTGTCACCGGCGCCCGCGGTGACCGCGAGGACGTCTTCAGCAAGGGCTTCATCTGCCCCAAGGGGGCCTCCTTCGGGGCCGTCGACTCCGACCCCGACCGGCTGCGCGGCCCCCTCGTGCGCCGGGACGGCGAGCTGCGCGAGGCCACTTGGGAGGAGGCCTTCGACGCGGTCGCCGCGGGGCTCCGCCCCGTCGTGGACGGCCACGGCCCGGACTCCGTCGGCGTGGTCCTCGGCAACCCCAACGTGCACACCGTGGCCGGCGCCCTCTACCCGCCGGTCCTCCTCGCCGGCCTGCGCACCCGCAGCCTGTTCACCGCCTCCACGGTCGACCAGATGCCCAAGCACGTCTCCAGCGGCCTGCTCTTCGGCGACGCCAACGCCATCCCCGTACCGGACCTGGACCACACCGACCACCTGCTCCTCATCGGCGCCAACCCGCTGGAGTCCAACGGCAGTCTGTGCACCGCGCCCGACTTCCCCGGCAAGCTCAAGGCGCTCAAGGCCCGCGGCGGACACCTCACCGTGGTGGACCCGCGCCGCACCCGCACCGCGCGGCTCGCCGACCGGCACCTGGCGATCCGCCCCGGCACCGACGCCCTGCTGCTCGCGGCGATGGCGCACACCCTCTTCGCGGAGGGCCTGGCCGACCTCGCCCACCTCGCCCCGCACGTCCAGGGCCTCGACGAACTCCGGGAAGCCATAGGCGACTTCACCCCGGAAGCCGTGGCCGAGGCCTGTGACGTCGACGCGCCGACCATCCGCACCCTCGCCCGCGAACTCGCCGCCGCCCCCACCGCCGCCGTCTACGCCCGCATCGGCAGCTGCACCGTCCCGCACGGCACCCTGGCCAGCTGGCTGGTGGACGTCCTCAACATCCTCACCGGCAACCTGGACCGGCCCGGCGGCGCCCTCTTCCCGCAGGCCGCCACCGACAAGGCGCCCCGCCCGGCCGGCCCCGGCCGCGGCTTCACGCTCGGCCGCTGGCGCTCCCGGGTCCGGCAACTGCCCGAGGCCAAGGGCGAGTTGCCGCTGTCCGCGCTCGCCGAGGAGATCGACACCGCGACGGACGCAGGCGAGCCGATCCGCGCCCTGATCGTCGTGGCCGCCAACCCGGTGCTGTCCGCGCCCGACGGCGACCGCCTCGACAAGGCGCTGGACTCGCTGGACTTCATGGTCAGCGTCGACCCGTACCTGAACGAGACCTCCCGGCACGCCGACGTCGTACTGCCCCCGCCCCCGCCCTCCCAGAGCCCGCACCACGACTTCGCCTTCAACACCCTCGCCGTGCGCAACCAGGTCCGCTACTCACGCCCCGCCGTCCCGCTGGAGCCCGGCCGCATGGCCGAGAGCGAGATCCTCGCCCGGCTGATCCTCGCGGCCACCGGCATGCACGGCGCCGACCCGGCCGCCGTCGACGCCATGGTCATCGACCAGACCCTCGGCAAGGCCGTCCAGGAGAAGCACTCCCCGGTGCACGGCCGTGACCCGCGCGAACTCGCCGCCGAACTGACAGGAGAGACCGGCCCCGAGCGCCGGCTCGACCTGATGCTCCGCCTCGGCCCGTACGGCGACGGCTTCGGCGTACGGCCCGACGGGCTGACCCTGGCCAGGCTGCTCGCCCACCCGCACGGCATCGACCTCGGCCCGCTGCGCCCGCGGCTGCCGCAGCCGCTGAAGACCCGCAGCGGCAAGGTGGAGCTGCTGCCCGGGCCGATCGCCGCCGACCTGCCCCGGCTCCACCAGGCGCTGCGCGAGCGCCCCGAAGGCCTCGTCCTCGTCGGCCGCCGCCACCTGCGCTCCAACAACAGCTGGATGCACAACGTGCCCGCCCTCACCGGCGGCTCCAACCGCTGCACCCTGCACATCCACCCCGAGGACGCGGCCCGGCTCGGCGTCCGGGACGGGGCGGACGTCCGCGTGAAGGGCGCCGGGGGAGAGGTGGTGGCGCCGGCCGAGGTCACCGACGCCGTACGGCCGGGGGTGGTGAGCCTGCCGCACGGCTGGGGCCACGACCGCCCCGGCACCCGCCTCGGCCACGCCGCCACCGCGCCCGGAGTCAACGTCAACCAGCTCCTCGACGGCACCCTGCTCGACCCGCTCTCCGGCAACGCGGTCCTCAACGGCGTCCCCGTCCAGCTCGCCGCAAGCCTGTGACCTGGACTTTCGCGCTTATTGCTCACGCGTCAACATCTTGTTAACGCCAGTCGACGCGACCTAACGTCATCGCACCGCCGACCCCCAGGTGGGATGTTCAAGGGCGAACGTTAGGTATCCACTCATATGCTGACCATCCTCGGCTTCACCATGATCGCGACCTTCCTGGTCCTGATCATGCTGAAGAAGATGTCGCCGATCGCGGCGCTCGTGCTCATACCCGCGCTGTTCTGCGTGTTCGTGGGCAAGGGCGCCAAGCTCGGCGACTACGTCATCGACGGCGTCACCGGCCTCGCCCCCACCGCGGCGATGCTCATGTTCGCGATCGTCTACTTCGGTGTGATGATCGACGTCGGCCTCTTCGACCCGATCGTGCGGGGCATCCTCAGGTTCTGCAAGGCCGACCCGCTGCGCATCGTCGTCGGTACGGCCGTCCTCGCCGCGATCGTCTCCCTGGACGGCGACGGCTCCACCACCTTCATGATCACCGTCTCGGCGATGTACCCGCTGTACAAGCGCCTGAAGATGTCCCTGGTCGTGATGACCGGCGTGGCCGCCATGGCCAACGGCGTGATGAACACGCTGCCGTGGGGCGGCCCGACCGCCCGTGCCGCGACGGCGCTGAAGGTCGACGCGAGCGACATCTTCGTGCCGATGATCCCGGCGCTGGGCGTCGGTCTGCTGTTCGTGTTCTGCCTCGCCTACGTCCTCGGCCGCCGCGAGCGCAAGCGGCTCGGCGTGCTCACGCTGGACGAGGTGCTGGTGGAGGAGAAGGAGACCGCCCTCGTCGGTGCGGGCTCCGCCAAGTCCCCTGCGCGTACCGGCGGTCCGGGGCACGGCCTGCCCGAGGAGCCGGACGGCGGCGAGGGCTTCCAGGGCCTCGACCCGAACCGTGCCACCCTGCGGCCCGGGCTGTACTGGTTCAACGCGCTGCTCACGGTCGTCCTGCTCACCGCCATGATCATGGAGTGGCTGCCGATCCCGGTGCTGTTCCTGCTCGGCGCGGCGCTCGCCCTGACCGTCAACTTCCCGCACATGCCCGACCAGAAGGCCCGGATCGCCGCCCACGCCGAGAACGTCCTGAACGTCTCCGGCATGGTCTTCGCCGCCGCCGTTTTCACCGGCGTCCTCCAGGGCACCGGCATGGTCGACCACATGGCCACGTGGCTGGTCGACAACATCCCCGCCGGGATGGGCCCGCACATGGCCTTCGTCACCGGTGTGCTGAGCATCCCGCTCACGTACTTCATGTCCAACGACGGCTTCTACTTCGGCATCCTGCCGGTGCTCGCCGAGGCGGGCCACGCGCACGGCGTCTCCTCCCTGGAGATCGCCCGCGCCTCGATCATCGGCCAGCCGCTGCACATGTCCAGCCCGCTCGTCCCCGCCGTCTACGTCCTGGTCGGCATGGCCAAGGTGGAGTTCGGCGACCACACCCGGTTCGTGGTCAAGTGGGCCGCCCTGACCTCGCTGGTGGTCCTAGGGGCGGGACTCCTCTTCGGCATCGTCTGACTCTCCAGGGAGGGATCTTCCATGGCGCCCGGTGGGAACCGCGGCTGGCTGCTCCGCCTCGTCCTCGCCTTCGGCTTCGCGCAGGGGGCGGTGGCGATGGCCCGGCCCGCCGTCTCCTACCGGGCCCTCGCGCTGGGCGCCGACGAGCGGGCGGTCGGCGTCATCGCGGGCGTCTACGCCCTGCTGCCCCTCTTCGCCGCCGTGCCGCTCGGCCGGCGCACCGACCACGGCCGCTGCGCCCCCCTGCTGCCGGTGGGCGTGGTCCTGATCTCCGGCGGCTGCGCGCTGAGCGGACTGGTGAACTCCCTGTGGGCGATGGCCCTGTGGAGCGGAGTGATGGGCCTCGGCCACCTGTGCTTCGTCATCGGCGCCCAGTCGCTCGTCGCCCGCCAGTCCGCGCCGCACGAACAGGACCGCAACTTCGGGCACTTCACCATCGGCGCCTCCCTCGGCCAGCTCATCGGCCCCGTCGCCGCCGGCGCCCTGATCGGCGGGCCGGACATGGCGCACAGCAGCGCGCTCGCCCTCGTGGTGGCGGGCGCGGGCGCGGCGGTCGCCTTCACCTCGCTGTGGCGCATCGAGGACCGTACGGCCGTCAAGTCCCGTACGCGGCAGGGCGATCCCGTGCCGGTGGGCCGCATCCTGCGCGCCCGGGGAGTGCCCGCGGGCATGCTGATCAGCCTCTCCGTGCTGTCCGCGACGGACATCCTCACCGCGTATCTCCCGGTGGTCGGCGAACACCGGGCCATCGCCCCCTCGGTGATCGGCGTCCTGCTGAGCCTGCGAGCGGGCGCCACGATCGCCTGCCGTCTGGTCCTCACCCCGCTGCTCCGGCTGCTCGGCCGTCCCGCTCTCCTGACCCTGACCTGCTTCCTGGCGGCCGTCCTGTGCGCGGGAGTCGCGGTGCCGGTGCCGGTGTGGGCGCTCGGTCTGATGCTCACGGGGCTGGGCTTCTGTCTGGGGGTCGGCCAGCCGCTGTCGATGACGACGGTGGTGCAGGCGGCGCCGGATGAAGCCCGCTCCACGGCGCTCGCGCTGCGCCTGACCGGCAACCGGCTCGGCCAGGTGGCCGCGCCGGCCGCGGCGGGCCTCGTCGCGGGGCTGGCGGGGGTCGCGGCACCGTTCGTCATGCTGGGGGCGTTGCTGCTGCTGTCCTCGGGGGTGGCGCTGCGATCGCCGCGGAACCCGGAGGGCCGGGGGCCGACCGCGCCTCAGGGGCCGAGGCGCTCGGGATTGCGCCGCACGAGCGGTCTCTGACGGCGCGCCGGGTGTCGGGTCGTCAGATGTCATGCTCATCAAGCACAGTCCAGACGAACAAGCGATTTATATGAAAATCGTCTGACGCGGAGGAATGTGCATGCCCACCCTGACCTCACCACGTGCCTTCGGCTCCCGCGCGGGCGCCACTGTCCTCCTCGCCGCCCTCGGCATCGCGGGCGCGTCATGGGTGGCGGCGCCGACGGCGGCGGCCATCGGGGAGAACGGCGACATCAGGATCCAGCCAGTGGGCATGCACCCCGACGAGACGGACGACGCGCCGGTGGTCTGCAAGTTCACGCTGGACGCGATCAACTTCGACACCCTGCCCACCATCGGCTACACGATCACGCCGCTGCCCCCGCTGCCCACCGCGGCCACGACCACCGGCACCCTCCAGCTCGGCGGGGGTGCCGGTCGCACGGAAACCATCGGGCTGGCCGACGGGCGGTACACGCTCACCTGGGTCGTGACCGGTGCCACCAAGACGAAGATCTTCCGGGTCAACTGCCACGGCAGAAGGCACGAGGAGAGACACGACCCGGGCGGTCAGATCTCGGACGACCACCGGGACGACGGAGCGTGGGGACGGGGCGACCACTACGACCCGAGGGGCGGCGTGCACGCGGGTGGCGGCGGCCTGATCGACACGGCCGCGGCGTACTCCCCGGTGGCCGCCGCGGGCGTCGTGGGTCTGACCGCGGTCGGCGGTGCCGTGTACCTCCGGCGCAACCGCCGACGGCCCCATGGCGCCGCGTAGGCGCAGACGCAGGCCCTGGTACCGGACCCGCGCCTACCGCCTCACCAGGACGGCCCTGCTGGTGACCGTCCTGGTGACGGCCGGGAACCGGTGCGGGGCACACGGCGGGTCCGGCCGGACCGGCGAGGCGGGCGGCCCGGACGGGGTGGCGGCCGCCGGACCGGGCCCCTCCCGTGCCGACGGACGCCCCGCGCCCCCGCCCCGCCCGCTGCCCCGGTCCCGGCCGACGTCCTTCCGCATCCCCTCGCTGGGGATCAACGCCCCGGTCGCGGGCGTCCGGCTGAACGGGGAACGGCAGTTGGAGACGCCGCCAGTCGACAAACCCACGCTGGTCGGCTGGTACGAGGGCGGGCCCACACCGGGCGAGACCGGCACCGCGGTCGCCGTCGGCCACCGCGACACCAGGACCGGCCCCGCCGTCTTCGCCGCGCTCGCCTATGTCAAACCCGGCGAACCCATCGAGGTCAGGCGCGCCGACGGCCGTACCGCCGTCTACACCGTGGACCGGGTGAAGGTCTTCGACAAGGCGGGCTTCCCGGACGAGGAGGTCTACGGCCAGACCCGGCGCCCCGAACTCCGCGTGCTCACCTGCGGCGGCTTCTTCAGCCGGCGGACGGGCTACACCAGCAACGTGGTGGTCTTCGCCCACCTGACCGCGGCCAAGTGACGGGCAGGGCCGCGCGATGTCTTCCCCCGGCCGGGTACATTCCGTTAACTTCCGTGACCCAAAGGCCCCGTTCGACCCGCGCGGGGTCTTCGGACCACGGAGCAGCGGCGCTCCGGACAGCCCCCGGGGGCGGCAGGCATGACACGCGCCATCGAACTGCACGACGTGAGCAAGTCCTACCCACGCGGCCCGCGCGTGGTCGACGGGCTCTCGCTGGACATCGCGCCCGGCGAGTTCCTGGTCCTGCTCGGCCCGTCCGGCTGCGGCAAGTCCACCGTGCTGCGGATGATCGCCGGTCTGGAGGACATCGACGAGGGCGAGCTGCTGCTCGACGGCGAGTACGCCAACCACTGGCAGCCCTCCGAGCGGGGCATGGCCATGGTCTTCCAGAACTTCGCCCTCTATCCGAACATGACCGGCCGCGACAACATCGGCTTCCCGCTGCGCATCGAGGACCCCGGAGCCGACCCGGGCCCGCGTGTCTGCGCCACCGCCCGCATGCTGGGCATCGAGGACCTGCTCGACCGCTTCCCGAGCCAGCTCTCCGGCGGCGAGCGGCAGCGGGTCGCCATGGGCCGGGCCATCTCGCGCCACCCCTCCGCCTTTCTGATGGACGAGCCGCTGTCCAACCTCGACGCCAAGCTGCGCAACCACCTGCGCGCCGAGATATCCCAGCTCACCCGCGAGCTCGGGGTCACCACGGTGTACGTCACGCACGACCAGGCCGAGGCGATGTCCCTCGGCGACCGGGTCGCCGTACTGCGCGGCGGCGTGCTCCAGCAGGTCGGCACCCCGCGCCAGGTCTACGCCCTGCCCCGCAACGTCTTCACCGCCGCGTTCATCGGCACCCCGCGCATCAACCTGCTGCGCGGCCTGGTCCGCGCCCCGCTGGACGGCGCCATGACGATCAGCCTGGGCAAGCAGGCCCTGCGGCTGCCCGAACCGCTCTGCCTGGACCATCAGTTGCTGCGCGTGCAGCAGGGCCGTGAGGTGATCGTCGGCCTGCGCTCGGAGGCGGTGCGCATCGCCAAGCACAGCTCCGCCCGGCCGGGGGAGGTGGCGATCACCGGGCTGGTGGAGCACGTGGAATTCCAGGGGCACGAGATCCTCGTCCACTTCAGCACCGGCTCCCGGCCCGCCGTCGTACCCGAGCTGGAGGCCCCGCGCCCCGCCGCCCGGCCGGCGCGACGGCGACGCAGGGAAGGCCCCACCGCGCTGGACCGGCTGCGGGAACGGGCCGGCGCGCGGCGCGCCGGCCCGGTGGTCGTGCTCGAACACGGGGCAGACGGCGGGCCCGAGCCCGCGCCCGCGGAGGGCCGGCTCCCCGGCGATCTGGTGGTGCGCACCACGCCCGACCTCCGGCTGCACCACGGCATGCAGGTCCCGCTCCTGGTCGACCTCGCCCATCTCTTCGTCTTCGACCAGCAGGGCGACCGCATCTGCCCGTCTCCCGACCGGCTGCCCGACCTGGACGAATGAGCACCCGCACCCGGGACGAGTGAGCACCGGCACCCGGACATCATCGCCGGGGGGGGGCGGCCGGGGGGGGGCCGGGCGGCCCGGGCGGGTTTGGGGGGGGGGGCGGGGCCCCAAAAAAACAAGGGGGGGGTTTGGTTTGGCGGGCCGCGGGA